>CAIYZX010000032.1 GCA_903930745.1 uncultured Chloroflexota bacterium
CACAATAGCGACATAACTCACCTTATCGGAAGTGCCATATCAGGTGAGGGGAGGCCCGCCGGGGCTCGGTTGACGCATTGACAACGGGCGCGCACGCACCAGGATCAAACGCTGCAGCATCGCTGTGCCGGTGCTCGTGATGTCAGCCGGCGCAACGACACGCCCTTGTGAAGAGCCGCCGGATCAGGCCTGCGGGCCGTGGCCCAGGGCGCGCAGCTCGGCCGCCACGTCTCGGATGCACTTCGGGCACAGGCAGTCACCGAAGGGCCCGACGCCCTCGGGCAGCGGCACCGGCAGCTTGAACTCCTCGCGCGAGCACCAGCAGGAGCCCACCTCGCCCACGTTCTTGCAGCCGAAGGACGTCCCGCAGCGCTCGCAGACGTTCTGGCGGGTGGCCAGGGCCGGATCCCAGCCGTTGTAGAGGTCGTTCTCGGTCATGGGTGGCTCGGCTCCTGGGTTCGCGTGGTGGGCTCGGGTCGATGGGGCTCGGCTGGTGCAAGTGTGCCCTGCGCAACGCGGCTTCGGGTCGGATCCCCGACTACCGCAGCTCGAAGACGTGACCGCGCTTGAGCGCGAGGTCCTCCAGCTCCGTGGTTGTCCGCACCGTGTACGACGCCACCTCGTGCAGGCGTTCCAGCGGCAGGTATCGGCGGCCAGCGTCGCCCGCCAGGACGCGGATCCCGCGAGACGCCGCCTCCTCGAGCCAGGGCTGCACTCGGGCGGCCAGGCCGGCCTCGTACCAGCAGTCGCCGGCGAGCAGGACATCCACGTCCGGGGCCGGTTCGGCCAGCAGATCGTGGCCCGTTACAGAAACAGAACACCTGTTCGCACGGGCATTGAGACCGATCGCGGCGACTGCATACGGGTCGATGTCCGCTGCGTGAACCCCGGCGGCGCCCGACAGCGTCGCCCGGATCGCGCACAGCCCGGACCCAGACGCGAAGTCCAGGACGCGGCGCCCGGCAACCACCTCGGGGTGATCGCGCAGGTATCGGCCGATGGCCAGTCCGCCAACCCAGGCGAACGCCCAGTACGGCAGTGGAGGGTCCCCCACCCCGTCCGCCTCCCCCACCGCCCGCCACAGCGGCAGCACCTCGTCCGCGAGGTGGAGCCGCACCTCCTCGAGGCCCGGCACCGGCCGCAGGCGCGTGTGGCGCGTCACGAAGGCGCGCTCGCGGCCGCTCACCCGGACTGAGTCATGCGGCGGCGGCGCGACACGCAAGGCCCACGTACAGCGCGATGTCCGCCCCGATGTGCACGCCGATGGGGATCCAGAGCGAGCCCAGGCGCTCGCGCGCGATGCCGCCCAACACGCCCACGGTGCCCAGCAGCGCCACGTGCACCGCCAGCAGCGTCACCACCTCGGGACCGGCGTGCACGAGACCGAACACGAGGCCCTGGAGCAGGATCGCGACCCACGTGCCCATCATGGGCCGCAGCCACGTCTGCATGGCGCCGCGGTACACCACCTCTTCGAGCGTGCCATTGGCGATGCCGAAGACCACGGCGGGCACGATGGCGGCGAGTGGGACCGGGAAGTCAAGCTTGCCGAAGAAGGGCTCGGCGATCGCGGGACCGATGACGAGCCCGCCCACGGCGAGCACGAGGACGCCGGCGACGGCCACGATGGCCTCGAGGCGCGTGGGTCGCCGGAGGCCCAGCTCTGCGCGAGACGTGCCCATGGCGCGTGCCACGAGCGCAACGACGGCCAGGCCGATGACGGCCACGAGCAGCCGGCGGACTGCGATGACGGAGAAGGGGTCGCGGCAGGCGGGGTCGCCCATTGGGGCATCCGCGCCCAGGACTGCCGGCCAGACCAGGACGATGGCAAGGGGGAGGACGGCCGCGAAGGCGAGCGCCATGTTGCGCTTGCGGGCGAGGAGCAGGAGGAGCCAGCCGGCCGAGATCAGCGCGGCCATCGCCGGGCGCAGCTCCGGGACGGCGACGCCGAAGACCAGCAGGCCGGCGCCAATGCCTGCGATCCCCTTCGCCGGATCCCAACCTGGCCGGTACGGCGTCGCGATCATGGCGTCCCCCACGTGGCAACGCTCGGTAGGGGCCGGGGAACGCAAGGCCCCGGGAGTGCCGGAGACAGCAAAGCGCCCGAAGGAACTGTCGGTCCGGAGGCTCCCCCGCCGGTGCAAGCACCTGCGAGTCCGCCTGCCGGCGCCCCCGGTGTCACCACCGGTGGCCTCGCGATCGGTCCCGCTCCTGCAAGCAGTCCCGGGTCCGTCAGCGAGTCGGCCGCCCCTTCGGGCAAGACGAACTGTACGGGCCGGAGGGTGCGCCGCACAACCAGGTTGTCCACGAGTTCGCGCAGCAGTTTCGGTCGCTTGTCCACGGTTTCCACAGTGTCTCCACGACGCGGAGCGTGCCCGGTGCGTGACAGCCGCCGGAGCAGCGTCGCCACGGTGGCCGGGCCAGGGCCTCCCCTACCGAACCGGCGCCCGGGCGGTCCCCTGCTCCATCGGCCATGTCCGCGCGTCGTCCAGGTTGGACGGGATGCCGTCGTCGTCCAGCTCCACGGTGAGGACGGGGCCGCCCGCAGCGTCGAGGAGGCGCCAGCGGCGCTCGCCCGTATGGGCCGCGTGCCACGTGGCAACGCGCACGCCCAGGAGGTCCGTCACGGCCACGGCCGGAACCCCGGCCCCCTCCCCTGCCGCGATGCGCGGCGCCAGCGCGGACGCCGCCACCACGGCGGTGACCGGCGAGCCTTCCAGGACCAGGATGTGGCGCGCGGACCACGGGAGCGTCACGTGCTCCACGCCGTCGGCCCGGACGATGTTCCCGTGCAGCGTGCCGTCGCTGACGTCCGGGTGGAGCGTGAGGAGTCCCGTGGGCGCGGAGATCTCCACGCGGGCGAGTCGCCCATCGGGCCCTGTCTCCAGCAGCAGCGCGTTGACGAGCCGCCCGTCCGGGTACGTGGTGATGGAGCGCCAGCGGCGGCCCCGGGACCCGTCCGCGCACGTCCAGGTCAGGCGGCGTCCGCCCGGAAGCGATCCCGTGCCAGTGCGGCGGACGTACGTCTGCTCGCCGGTGGCCATCGGTGCCTCTACGCCCGCTCGCCGCTCTCGGCGAGCGACGCCTGCCAGCGGTCCGCCACGGCACGCAGCTCGCCCGCCATGGACGGCGCCATGCGCCCGGTCACGCGCACGGAGCGGTCGCCATACTCCAGCTCTACCGTGCCGCGCTCGCGCACGCGCGCCAGCAGCTCGCCGGCGGCGTACGGGACGGCCACGTCCACGTCCTCCCACATGGACGAGAGCAGCGCGGAGATCTCGCCACGGAGCGCATCCATGCCGAAGCCCGTGAGCGCGGACACGAGCACGGTCCCCGAGACGGCCGGAGCCGGCCCCTCGGCGCCCGCGGCGGCGTAGAGAAGATCTGCCTTGTTCATCGCGGTGAGGCGCGGCTTGTCGCCGGCGCCAAGCTCGTCCAGCACCGTCTGCACGGTGGCCCGGTGCTCCGGCGCGTGCTGGTCCGAGGCGTCCACCACCTCCACGAGCACGTCCGCGCGGACAACCTCCTCCAGCGTGGCGCGGAACGCGTCCACCAGCTGGTGCGGGAGCTTGTGGATGAAGCCCACGGTGTCCGTGATGATCACCGTCTGGCCGTCGCCCAGCTTCACCTGCCGTGAGGTGGGGTCCAGGGTGGCGAAGAGCTTGTCCTCGGCCTTGGTGACCACGGAGCCCACGAGCGTGTTGAGCAGCGTGGACTTGCCGGCGTTCGTGTAGCCCACGATCGCCACGGTGGGATAGAGGCGCCGGTCGCGGCCGCGCGCGGTGGTCGCGCGCTGCTGGCGGACGTCCTCCACGCGGGCCTTCATCTTCTTGATCCGCTCGCGGATGAGCCGGCGGTCCGTCTCCAGCTGGCTCTCGCCGGGACCGCGCGTGCCGATGCCGCCGCCCGTGCGCGAGAGGTGCGTCCAGAGGCGGGTCAGCCGCGGGAGCTGGTACTCCAGCTGCGCCAGCTCCACCTGGAGCCTGCCCTCGTGGGTCTGGGCGTGGAGCGCGAAGATGTCCAGGATGAGGCGGCTGCGGTCGATCACCTTGACGTTGAGCAGCGACTCCAGGCTCTTCTGCTGGACGGGCGAGAGCTCGTCGTCCGCGATGAGCACGTCAAACCCGGTCTCGGACTTGGCCTGGAGCAGCTCCTCGGCCTTGCCCTTGCCCACGTACCAGTTGGGATCCACGTGGCGCCGGTTCTGCCACTCGGCGCCCACGATGTCAGCGCCCGCGGTCCCGGCAAGGGCTGCGAGCTCGTTGAGGCTGTCCTCTGCGGACCAGCCGGCATCCTCGCCCGTGTCCACGGCGACGAGGAAGGCCTTCTCTGACGGGGGTGCGATCTCGATCGCTTCTCTCGGACTCATCGCCAGAGAGGATACCGGGCGCCCGCTACAGGGCCTGTGCGAACGCCTCCACGCGCTCCAGCACGTCCGAGGTGGGATCCGCGGTGGCGTCCACCACGGCCAGCGTGCGCTCCGCGCGGAACCAGGTCCGCTGGCGCTTGGCGAAGGCGATGTTGCGGCTGGCGTCGGCCTCGATGGCGGCCTCGAGGGTGCAGGCGCCGTCGAGATACGCCCAGCTCTCGTGGTACCCGATGGCGGTGAAGCACGGGAGCGTCCGCTCGTAGCGCTCGCCCAGGGCGCGGGCCTCCTCAACAAGGCCGGCGTCGAACTGCGCACGGGCCCGGAGGGCGATACGGCGGCGGTGCTCGCCGTCCGCCACGGCAAGCTGCAGCCCCAGCACCGGTGCGCCGTACCCCTTGGGCTCCGGAAGCGGGGCGTCGCCCTGCAGGACGGCGATCTCCAGGGCGCGGACCACGCGGCGGGGGTTCATCAGGTCCGTCCGGGACGCGAGCGTGGGCGCCAGCTCGCGGAGCCTGCGTGCCTGCCTGGCCACGCCCTCGCTCGTCATGTCCTGCTCCAGGGCGGCACGGACAACGGCATCCGACGGCAGGGCGTCCGTGTCGATGCCGGCGAAGACCGTCCGCAGCCAGAACCCGGTGCCACCTGCGAGGATGCCGATGCCTCCGCGCCCCCCCAGTGCCTCGAGGGCGGCCAGCGCGTGGGCACGAAAGTCCGCGACCGAGTACGCCTCCGGCGGGTCAACGAGGTCGATGCCGTGGTGGACCACCCTGGCGCGCTCCTCGGCGGTTGCCTTGGCCGTGCCGATGTCCAGGCCACGGTAGACCTGGCGGCTGTCCGCGGAGACCACCTCGCAGGGGATCCCGCGCGGGGCCAGCCGCTCCGCGATGGCGATCGCGAGGGCGGTCTTGCCGGTGGCGGTGGGCCCGCCGAGGACGACGAGCGGCGCGAGGCTCAGGCGAGGCTCCCCCGCAGGGCGTACGGGCCGGCGTGCTCGATGCGGACGCCGACCGTCTCGCCGAGCAGCGCAGGCGACCCCGCGACGTGCACGAGCTTGTTCTCACGGCTGCGCCCCACGAGGTGGGCGAGCCCCTCCGGGAGCCGGGCGAAGGCGTCGCGGGACTCGGACGTGCCCTCGGCCTCCTCGGTGTCGGCCCCGGCCCCGGTCGCGTCGTCCGCGTGGTCGTGGGCGCGTTGCGGTACCACCTGGTCCACGAGCACCTCGGCGGTGCGGCCGAGCCATGCACGGTTGCGCTCGAGACCGATCGCCTCCTGCACCTTGAGCAGGTCCACCAGGCGGCGGCGCTTCACGTCCGCGGGCACGTCGTCCGCGAGGCGCGTGGCGGGCGTGCCGGGGCGCTCGCTGTATGCGGCGGCGAAGACCTGGTCGTACCGGACGGCCTCCAGGAGCCGGATCGTGGCCTCGTACTCCTCCTCGGTCTCGCCGCAGAACCCCACGATGACGTCCGTGGAGAGTGCGATCCCGGGAACGGCCTCGCGGATGCGGGCCAGGCGCTCCTGGTAGTGCTCGATGGTGTACTGGCGGCCCATGCGCCGGAGCATGGAGTCAGATCCGCTCTGGACGGGCAGGTGGAGGCTGGCGCAGAGCGAG
>CAIYZX010000033.1 GCA_903930745.1 uncultured Chloroflexota bacterium
CCGCTGCGCGTCCCGGTCCGGGCGATCCGTGCACCGGCACTCTTCGCGGGCCTGTCGATCGCGCTGTTCACGCAGCTGTTCGCGTTCATCGCGCCGCGGCTCGTGGGGTACGCGTCGCTGTTCGGCGCGCTGGTGGCGGTGTTCGCCGTGCTGGTCTGGCTCTCGATCAGCCTGACCGTGCTGCTGCTGGGCGCGTGCTGGGTGCGCGTGCGGATGGGCCCCGCGGGACCCGCCACTCAGGCCTGACGCGAGCCGCAGCGGCGGCAGAACCGGGCGTTGGCGGAGAGCGGGAGGCCGCACTTGATGCACGGATGCGGGGTGGCCGCGTGCTGGGGTGCGGTTGGGCCCGTCTGGCGGGCGGCTCCGGTAAGGACCTCGCGGGCCGATGCGGCCCAGACGGCGGCGGCGTCCTCGCGCTCCACCAGCGGCCTGCCGGCGAGGGTGCTGCCGGGGGTGGCCGATGCGGCAGAGCCGCTCCAGGCGGGTGTCGTGGGCCACTGCGGGGCGGCTGGCGCGGCGGTGGTCCCGGCGGCGGCGGTGTCGTCGGGCGCGACGGTGAGCCACGTGGCCGGAGCGGGAGCGGGGGCAGCGGCGTCGGGTGCGGACCCGGCGATTGCGGCGACGTCCGCCACGGGCTCGGGCTCGGGCTCCGGCCCGGCCACCGGTTCAGGCCGAGCGATCACCTCCGGCCCGGCCACCGGTTCAGGCCGAGCGATCACCTCAGGCCCGGCCACCGGTTCAGGCCGAGCGATCACCTCGACGTCGAGTGCGACCTCCAGCACGGGCTCGAGCGCAGCGGTCGCTCGTTCGGCGGCGGCCAGGCGGGCCTCGGCCTGGGCGATGGCGTCCTCGAGCGACTGCCCGGGCTCCATTCCCAGGAGACGCGGCCTTGTGGACATTGCCTCGGGCGCGATGACGGTCTCGGGCGCCGCGGCCACCGGCTCTTCGACGACAGATGCCGGCGCCTCGGCGGACACGATCGGCTCCGCCACGACCTCGGCCAGGTCGGCTGCCGGCCACGCTGGCACGGCCGATGGCGGGGCCACTGGTGCGCCTGTCGGGGCCACTGGTGCGCCTGCCAGGTCGATGGACGGCCAGGCCTCCACGGGAGGTGGGGACGCCATGAGCACCCTCGTGCCAGGCTCGGGCTGTGCGGGGGTGGCGGGTGCATCCGCCGGGGCGTCGATCCCGGTTGTCTCCACCAGGTCCTCGGGGAGCGGCGCACAGGAGCGACATCGGCCATCGTCCGCGTTCCAGCAGCTGCCGCAGGTGTACTGCCGGCAGTCGATGCAGAAGCTGAACGTCCTGTGGAAGGCGTCCAGCTGCGTCGTGGTGGCGCTGATCTCCTCGGCATGGCGCGCATCCGCCATCGCCTCCGACAGCGACATCCGGCCGTTGAGGACGAAGCTGCGCAGGCCCTTGCCAAGCGTGCGGACACGGCCCAGCGGCGATCCACTGGGCGCGCTGGACTGGAACGTGTAGCGCGTGCCGCACCGTTCGCAGAACGACTCGGTGAGGAGCTCTGCCATGGGTACCCCGGCGGTGATACGTGTGCCCCGGCCCTGGCCGGGCGCACAGAGTACATCGATCGCCCGAACCGCGGTGTCGGGCGGAGGTACCGCGCGGTGGCGGACGTTGGTCCCACAAGAGGGGCCTTGCGGCTTCGTCTGGTACGGTTCCGCCCTGATGCCAGCCCTCGCCGACGTCGAACGCCTCCTGGAACGGGTCTTCGAGCGCACCACGGCGCGCGTCTTCCGGGCGCGCCTGCGGGTGGTCCAGGTGGAGCGGCGCGTGGAGCGGTCCATGGAGCGCGCGCGGGTCACCGGCGGCGGCCGCACGGCGGTTCCCAGCCGCTACCGCGTGCACCTGAACCCCGCAGACCTGGCCTCGCTGGCCGCCGACATGGGTGGCGCGGAAGCCCTGGCTGCACGCCTGGCCGATGCCGCCCTCGCCTTCGCCAAGGTGCACGCGTACCAGCTGCCGGGCCGCCCCGTGGTGGCCGTGGTCTCCGATGCGCGTGTCCAGCGCGGTGCCGTGGAGGTGGACGCCGTCGCGGGCCGGGACCGGTCCAGCGGCTTCGCCATGGACCCCGGCGGGTCGCCTGCGGCCTCCCCGCTTGACGCCCCGCCTGGACCGCAGGTGGAGCCCGCGGCAGACCAGGGCACCCCGGCAGATCGCACGGCCACGCCGCCCCGCGGTGTCCGCACGGATGCGCAGGCCGCGTACATCCGGCCGGCGTCGGGACTCGCAACGGCGGTGGTCCGCGTCGTGGGTCGCGACGGCCGCGAGCGGACCGCGGACGTGGGCGGCTCCGCCCTCACGCTGGGCCGAGCCCGCGAGAACGCGCTGGTCCTCGATGACCCGAGGGTCTCGCGCCAGCACGGGCGCCTCGTCGTCCGGCGCGGCACGCTCGTCTACACGGACCTGGGCTCCACCAACGGCACCCGGGTGAACGGGATCCGCGTCGACGAGTGCGTCCTGGCGATGGGGGACCGCGTGGTCCTGGGTGACACCGTCCTCGTCGTCGAACAGCTCCCGGCGTAGGGGAGGCGGCGCGCATGGACGGGTACGTCATCACGGTCTGGTTCGTCCGGATCCTGTTCCTCGCGCTGCTGTACCTCTTCCTGTGGGCCGTGGCCCGCGTCCTGCTCCGGGATCTCCGGGCGGCCTCGCGCGGCCCCGCGGAGCTGGGCAGGCTCGTGGTTGTCGCCTCGCCACGGGGCGAGCCGCAGCCGGGCTACGCGTTCCCGTTGGACGCCGTGACCACGGTGGGCCGCGACGTCAACAACGGCATCGTGGTGGACGACCCGTTCGCCTCGTCGGAGCACGCCGTCCTGACCTACCGCGGGCGCACCTGGTACGTGGAGGACCTGGGGTCCACCAACGGCACGTTCGTGAACGGCGTGCAGCTGTCCGGCATCGGCCCGCTGGGCTTCGGCGATGAGCTCCAGGTGGGCGAGGTGCGCTTCCGGCTGGACCGGGGCCGCGAGTGACCGCCGCCGCGCAGGCCCACAGACCCTTCATCCTCCGCATTCGCCCGCGCCCCCGCATGACGGAGCTGGCCCTCCTTGCCGGCGTCGCCGTCACGCTGGTCACGGGCGCGGCCTCTCTGGGTGCCACGGAGCGGCTCCGTGCCGCCCAGGAGGCCGGCAGGGCGGTCAAGACGCTGGACTTCACGCCGCCGGACCCGCAGGGCCTCCTCGTCTACCTCGGCGCGCTGCTGGCCGTCCACCTCGTGCTGGTGATCGCCGGCAGGCGCCTGGACCAGGTGTTGCTGCCCGCCGCGGCGATGCTGGGCGGCCTGGGCCTCCTCCTCATGCAGCGGCTGCCGCAGGACCTCGTAGTCCAGCGCCTGGCCGGTGCCGAGATGGGCCTGGGACAGCTCCAGCTGGCGTGGCTGCTCATCGCGCTGGGCGTCATCACCATGCTCGCGGTGGGCCTCCGGTCCGACGCGTGGCTGCGGACCTACAAGTACACGTGGGCCGCGGTGGGCATCGGGCTCCTGGCCCTCACGTTCGTCCTGGGCTCGGAGACGAACGGCGCGCGCCTGAGCCTGTCCATCGGCCCCATCTCCGGCCAGCCGTCCGAGCTGCTCAAGGTGATCCTGGTGGTCTTCCTGGCGGGCTACCTCTCGGAGAACCGGTCGCTGCTCGCGGAGGAGCACACCCGCATCGGGCCGTTCCGGCTGCCGCCGCTCCCGTACCTCGCGCCGATGGTGGCGATGTGGGCCATCGCCCTCGGCATCGTCGTCGTGCAGAAGGACCTGGGTGCGGCGCTGCTCTTCTTCGCCATCTTCCTGGGCCTCCTGTACGTCGCCACCGGCCGCCCGTCGTACGTCATCGGCGGCCTGGTGCTCTTCGTGGCGGGCTCGTTCGTCCTGTACCAGCTGTTCGCGCACGTCCAGACCCGCGTGGACAACTGGCTGGATCCCTGGAAGGACCCGCAGGGCGCCGGCTTCCAGGTGGTCCAGGCGCTGTACGCCTTCGGGCGCGGCGGGCTCCTGGGCGTGGGGCTTGGGGCCGGGCTGCCCACCATCGGCGGCAGGCTCCCCGTGCCCGCGGTGCACACTGACTACCCGCTGGCGGCGTTGGGCGAGGAGCTGGGCCTCGTGGGCCTGCTCGCGATCATGGGGCTGTATCTCGTGGTGGTGACCCGCGGTCTTCGGATCGCCGCCGCCACGCGGGACGAGTTCCGCGCACTGCTCGCCGCAGGGCTCGCGCTCGTCATCGGTGTCCAGGCGTTCATCATCGCCGCGGGCAACCTCAAGCTGATCCCGCTGACCGGCATCACGCTGCCGTTCATCTCGTACGGCGGGTCCTCGCTGCTCGCGAACGCGCTGGTGGTGGGACTGCTGCTCGCGCTCTCGGACCGGGGACCGGAGCCGCCCGCCGCGCCTCGCCCCAAGGGCCGCCGGCGCCTGCTGGGCCGCTTCCGGCGCGGGACCGGGGCGAAGGGCGAGCCGGAGCGGCCCGGGGTGGCCGCATGAGACTGCGCATCCGAACCCGCGACACCCGCGACACCCGCGTCGGGGCCGAAGGACGCCCGCGGGGCGGATCCCGAACCATCGGCGCCAACGCCGCACGGACGGGCACGGTCCTGGCACTCGCCTTCGCCCTCCTCGCAGGTGGCGCCGGGTACTGGCAGGTGGCGGAGGCCCACAACCTCGCCACGGCACCGGACAACCCCGCCGTGGTGGCGATCGCGCGCCGGGCGATGCGCGGCCCCATCGTGGACAGCCAGGGCGCATGGCTCGCCCGCAGCGAGCGCGACGCGAACGGCGAGGCCGTCCGCCAGTACCGTGACGACGCGATCAGCCAGGTGGTGGGCTACGCCTCGCGCCTGTACGGCACCTCCGGCCTGGAGCGCACCTACAACGCGGAGCTGCTGGGTCTCACGGGGACGGACCCGTTCCTGGAGATGACCGGCAAGTTCGGCGCCAAGCCGCAGGCGCAGCTGGGACTCCGCCTTACCCTGGACCTGCGCCTCCAGCGTGCCGCCGTGAAGGCGCTGGGGACGGATCGAGGCGCGGTGGTGATGCTGGATCCCACCACGGGCGAGATCCTGGCGCTCGCCTCCACGCCAACCTACGACGCGGGCGCCATCGCGGACCCGGCGACGGCCCGCAGGACCTTCGAGGCCCTCCGCGCGGACGAGTCCCACCCGCTGCTGCCGCGCGCCACGCTGGGCCGGTACGTCCCGGGCTCCGTCTTCAAGATCGTGACCGCCATCGCGGGCCTGGACAGCGGGGCCATCGAGCCGTCCACCACCTTCCCGGAGCAGCCCGGTGCGGAGAAGGACGGGCTCCTCGTCAACGGCTTCCGGATCCGCGACGGCCACCACGCGCGCACCGGCGCCACAGCCCTGGACCTGGCCGGCGCCACGGAGGCCAGCTGCAACATCTGGTATGCCCTCGCGGGGCTCCGGACCGGGGGCGATGCCATGGTTGGCGAGGCCGCGAAGCTGGGGTTCGGTGCCGCGCTCCCGTTCGACCTCCCAACCGCCGCCAGCCGTGTCACCAACGGCGATGGCTCGGCGCCCGGCGGGTTCACCGACGAGACGGAGCTGGCGTCCGCCGCCTTCGGCCAGGGCGAGACCGTGGTGACGCCGCTCCAGATGGCGCTCGTGGCGGCCGCCGTGGCGAACGACGGCGTCCTGATGCGCCCGCACCTCGTGGCCGAGATCACCGGCGAGGGTCCGGGCGCGCGCACGATCGGCCCGGAGCAGTGGCGACGGGTCATGGCGGAGGACGACGCCCGAGCGCTCCAGGCGGCGATGCAGCAGGCGGTGGAGGGCGACATTGGCCGAACATTCACTTCCGGCGCGGCCATCCCGGGCATCGGCACCGCCGGCAAGTCCGGCACCGCGGAGCTGGGCGGCGAAGGGGAGCCCAACAGCTGGTTCATCGGCTTCGCGCCCACGGGTGACGCCCACATCGCCATCGCCGTGGTGGTGGAGCAGGGTGGCCGGGGAGGGGACCGGGCGGCCCCGCTGGCCGGGCGGCTCATGCAGACCTACTTCGAGCTGTACGGTCGGCCGTAGGCTCCACGCCAGGGGGCCCGGAGAACCACTTCGGCCTTCCGGTCGTACACTCCGGGCGGAGGCCGGCCCCGCTCTGCCGACGCGGGCCCGTCACCCGGACGTCCGTTGCGGCGTCACCTCCGAGACCAGGGCACAGCGCGGCGGGGGCCGTTCGATGACGGGAGTCCGATGAGCACCATCCAGCAGGCAGGGGACCGCGTCCTCGCGAACGTCGAGCGCGTCATCGTTGGCAAGCACCAGGAGGTGCGGCTCGCCCTCGTGGCGCTCCTGTGCCGGGGCCACCTGCTGATCGAGGACGTGCCCGGGACCGGCAAGACGATGCTGGCGAAGGCCATCGCGCGGAGCCTGGGCTGTTCCTTCCGGCGGATCCAGTTCACGCCGGACCTGCTCCCGTCGGACGTGACGGGCCTGTCCATCTACAACCAGAAGACCACGGAGTTCGAGTTCCGCCCGGGGCCCATCATGAGCCAGGTGGTGCTCGCGGACGAGATCAACCGCGCCACGCCCAAGACGCAGTCCAGCCTGCTGGAGTGCATGGAGGAGCGGCAGTCCACGATCGACGGCATCACCCACCCGATGCCCAACCCGTTCCTGGTCATCGCCACGCAGAACCCCATCGAGTACGAGGGGACGTTCGCGCTCCCGGAGGCGCAGCTGGACCGGTTCATGCTGCGGATCCGCCTTGGCTACCCGTCCCACGCGGACGAGGTGATGATCCTCGACGAGCAGAAGCGGACCCACCCGCTCGAGGACCTGGGCGTGGTCTGCCCCGCGGACGAGCTGGTGGCCCTGCAGGCCGCGGTGCGCGAGGTCTACGTGGACCCGTCCGTGGCGGACTACATCGTGCGCCTGGTCGCCTCCACGCGGACCCATCCCGATGTCTACCTGGGTGCCAGCCCGCGTGGCTCGCTTGCGCTGTACCGGGCGGCGCAGGCGCTCGCCGGCCTCCTGGGGCGTGACTACGTGATCCCGGACGATGTCAAGGCGCTCGCCGAGTTCGCCCTGGCGCACCGCGTCATCGTGAAGACGTCCTCGTCCATCCACGACATCACGGCCGTGCAGGTGGTCCGCGAGCTGCTGGACACCACGGCGGTGGATGGGATCCGTGGTGGTGCCGGCACCGCCGGGGGCGGCCTGCGCGAGATCCGGACCAGCCCCGCTGCGGGCTGACCAGGCCCCGGGACCACCGGACACCAGCGCCCGCTCGCCGAGGCCGGTCACGCCGATGCTGCGCAGACTCCAGCTCACGATCCTCGCCCTCGTCCTCGTGGTGGCGGCGTTCTCCACGGGCTACCCGTTCCTGTTCTTCCTCGTGTACCTCGGGCTGCTCGTGGGCGGCGGCAGCTACATCCTCACGCGCATGGGCCTCGCGGACCTCGAGGCCGGGTACGCGGTGAGCCAGCTGACGGGCCACGTGGGCGACAAGCTCCGGATCACGTACACGCTGCGCAACACGGGCCGGCTGCCGAAGCCGTGGCTGGAGGTCCACAACCCCACGACGCTGCCCGGTGGCCTCCCCGGGCGCGCCCTCTCCCTCGCCGGCCGGGCGGAGCGCTCCTGGCTGGTCCGCGCAAACCTGTCGCGGCGCGGCCACTTCCGCGTTGAGGCGCTCCAGATCCGCACCGGGGACCCGTTCGGCTTCTTTGAGGCCACCGCGGGCGTGGGCCACGGCGTCACCGTGGTGGTCTACCCGCGCATCGAGCGGCTCCCGGGGTGGACGCTGCCCCCGTCCAGCATCGACGGCGCGCACGCCTCCCCGGAGCGCACGCTCCAGACCACGCCGCTCGCCACCACCACGCGGCCGTACGCACCCGGCGACTCCATGAACCGCATCCACTGGCGCTCCACTGCGCGCCGCGGCGAGATCCAGGTGAAGGAGTTCGATCTCGAGCAGACCGCCGACGCCTGGATCTTCCTGGACCTCGGGGCCGGCTGGGTCGCGGGTCTCGGCGACCAGTCCACCACGGAGGTGGCCGTGCGGGCCGCCGCGTCCATCGCGGACAAGGCGCTCACGGAGAACCGGGCGGTGGGGCTCACCGTGAACGCCCACCGGACCAGCATCGTCCAGGCGGACCGCGGGCCGCGCCAGCGTCTCAAGATCCTCCAGCTCCTGGCGGCCGTGGAGGCGGACGGCACCACGCCGTTCGCGGAGGTCCTGGTGGCGGGCCTCCCGCGCCTGCGCCGCGGCATGACGGCCATCGTGATCACCGCCTCGCAGGACCCGTCCTTCGTGCGCCCGCTCGCGAGCCTTCGCTCCCGCGGCATCGCGTCCGTGGTGGTCCCGCTGGACCTGCCGGCCTTCGAGGAGTCCATGGGCCTCCCGGCGGACGATGCGACCCACCAGCGTGCCCGGGCGCTGCGGCATGCGCTCCAGGAGTTCGAGCTGGCGACGTTCCCGGTGGATCCGCACCGGCCCCTTGGCGAGGCGCTGGCCAGATGACCACGCCCGAGCACGTCACGATGCCGCCCACGAGTGCCACGGATGGCGCCGATCCGGACGAGCGCCGCTTCGGCGGCCCGTCCGAGGGATGGCCTGCGCTCCTGCTGACCGCGCTCCTCGCGCTGCTGGTGGCCTGGTCCATCGACGATCCCGCCTGGGTCAACGGCCGCGGCTCGCTCACGGACTGCCTGGCGGGCTTCGCGCTGGGGGGCGTGGCGGTGGGCTTCACCGGCGCGAAGACGGGCTGGGGCCGCTGGACGACGCACCTCGTTGGCGCGCTGCTCGCCGGGCTCGTGGTGCCGGTGGTGGCCGGCTGGACGATGGTGCCGGGGCTCTCGCCCGCGGCCGCGTTCCGCTTCACCGCGAACGGAACCGCGGAGGCCTGGCTGGACCTCGCCTGGCGCGGCCTGCGGTTCACCACGCAGGAGGTCCACTACATCCTCGTCCTGGGTGGCGTGGTCTGGGGCACCGGGCAGTTCCTCGCGTACGCGGTCTTCAGGCATCGGCGGCCCCTCGCGGGCGTCCTGATCGCGGGCCTCGTGCTGCTCTCCAACATGGCGCTCACCGGTCGCGACCAGCTGGCCATGCTGGTGGCGTACGCCGGCGCCTCGCTGTTCCTGCTGATCGGGATGCACGCCTTCGACGAGCGGGTCACCTGGACGCGCCGTCGCATCGGCGACCCGGGCGCCATCGCCTCGCTGTACCTGCGGGGCGGGACGGTGTTCATCCTGGTGGCGATGGTCGCGTCCATGGTGCTCACGCAGCGGGCGGCCTCATCGCCGTTGGCCGCCGCGTGGGACGGCGTGGACGAGCAGCTGGTCCGCGTTGCGCAGGAGTTCCAGAAGTACTTCCCGGCGGGCGGCGACTACCGCGGCGGCGGGGGCGTCACGTTCGGGCCCACGGCGCAGATCGTGAGCCGCTGGTTCAGCGACGGCGGCACGGCGTTCACGGCCACGGTGCCCACCGACGTGACGGTCCAGCACTGGCGCGCGGCCACCTACGACACGTTCGCCCTGCGGGCCTGGATCCAGACCGGGGTCACGAGCTACCCGACGACCGCGGGCGATCCCCTGGTTGGCGGCACGGCGGAGGAGCCGGTGTCCGGGTTCACGCGCGATGTCACCACGCGGATCATCCGCGACGGCTACCTGGACAGCCTGGTGGTCTCGCCCGGCACACCGATCTCCACGGACCAGGCGGCCAACGTGCTGCTGATGGGCGAGGACGGGTGGCTGGCGGGCGTGGTGCTGCCCGGGACGGGGAACCAGTACGAGCTGAAGAGCGCGATGCTGCTCTTCGGCGGCGAGGCGGGCCTCACGGGCAACGAGCTGCGCGCGGCAACCGAGGACTACCCGGCGGAGATCAGCGCGCTGTACACGGACGTGCCGGAGGGGGCGCTCGGGCCGACGGCGTCCGCGCTGCTCGCGGAGATCATGGCGGGGGCGGACCGGCAGTTCGCCGGGCTGGCCACGGCCGGCCAGGGCCGGGTGGACCCGTACGACCTCGCCGTGTACATGCAGGCGTACCTCTCGTCCGGCGAGCGCTTCTCCTACGCCACGGACCTGACTGGCTTCCCGTGTGATGCGGACTCCGCGGTGGAGTGCTTCGCGCAGACGCGCCACGGCTACTGCCTCCACTACGCCTCCACGATGGCGATGCTCCTGCGCGCCGCCTACCCCGA
>CAIYZX010000034.1 GCA_903930745.1 uncultured Chloroflexota bacterium
AACCACCGCGCCAACGCGGGCCAGATCACCTTCGGGCCCTTCCAGGGCCGCCCGGTGGTGCTCCTGACCACGACCGGCGCCAGGAGCGGCGAGCCGCGCATCGCGCCCCTGGTCTTCTCGCGGGACGGCGGGAACATCGTGGTCATGGCGTCCAAGAACGGCGCCCCCACGAACCCCGCGTGGTTCGCGAACCTGGTTGCCAACCCCATCGTCACGGTTGAGGCGGACGGGGAGACGTACCAGGCCCGCGCCATCGTGGCCGCGGGCGCGGAGCGCCAGCGGCTCTGGGACCAGCACGTGGCCCAGCACCCGGGCTTCGCGGAGTACACCATGAAGACTGACCGGGAGATCCCGGCCATCGTGCTGGAGCGCATCCGCTAGGCGTGCAACGCGCGGTCTGCCGCTCGGTGCATCGAGGAGGCGGCGGTATGCTGCGGAGCCGGCTCGTCCGGCCTTGATCGCCACCATCGCCCTTCCCGCCCATCGCCTCGAACGGAGACCCGCCGATGCCGCGCGCCATCGTCCTTCGCGCCCCCGGGGCAGCAGACGTCCTGCGCATCGAGGCCGTCACCGTCGCGGATCCTGGTGCCGGCGAGATCCGGCTCCGGCAGCTGGCGATCGGCGTCAACTTCCATGACGTCTACGTGCGATCCGGCCTGTACCAGACGCTGCCGCTTCCCGGGATCCCGGGCATCGAGGGTGTGGGCGTGGTGGAGGCCGTGGGCCCCGACGTGACGAACGTGGCCGTGGGCGACCGCGTGGGCTACATCTCCCCGCAGTACGGCGCGTATGCCGGCGTCCGGCTCCTGCCCGCCGCCCAGGCGCTGCCGCTGCCCTCTTCGCTGTCAGACGCCGCCGCAGCCTCCGTGCTCCTGAAGGGCCTCACCGCGGAGATGCTCCTGCGGCGCGTCCACCGGGTGGAGGCCGGCCAGGCGGTCCTCGTCCATGCGGCGGCGGGCGGCGTTGGCCGGCTGCTCTGCCAGTGGGGCGCGGCGCTGGGGGCAACGGTCATCGGGACCGTGGGCTCCGAGGCGAAGGCGGCGGTAGCGCTGGCCGCGGGCGCCTCGCACGCGATCCTGTACCGGGACCAGGACGTGGCCGCGGAGGTCCGCCGGCTGACGGGCGGTCGTGGCGTGGACGTTGCGTACGACTCCGTGGGTGCCACCACGTTCGATGGCTCGCTGGACTCGCTGGCCACCTTCGGCCACCTCGTGAACTTCGGCCAGTCGTCCGGTCCTGTGCCGCCGTTCGCGGTGGCGCGGCTCTCGCCCAAGTCCGCGTCACTCACCCGTCCGCTGATCTTCCACTACCTCGCGGACGCCGCCCGCCGCGCCGAGATGGCCGCCGCGCTGTTCGCGGTCCTGGAGTCCGGCGCCGTCACTGCCGAGGTGGCGCGCACGTTCCCGCTCTCGGACACGGCGGGCGCCCACGCGCTCCTGGAGTCCCGCGACCTGGCGGGCCCCATCGTCCTGCTCCCGGAGCCCGCGGACCTCTAGCGCCCCGCTCGGGACTGTCAGGCGACAGTCCCGCGCCGCCCCGCGCCCCGCCCGCGCCGCGCCCGCGCGCCCGACCCGCGTCAGGGGAAGAGCGTCAGCAGGTCCTCGAAGCGGCTGATCGAGTGGAAGGCATCGCCCAGGTGGTCAAGGTCCACCACCTCGAGGTGCCACGTCTCCCCGTGCGAGACCAGCACCGCGCCCATGCCCGCGGCGAGCGCCGGTTCGATGTCAGACCGTGGCGAGTTCCCGATCATCACCGTGGCCGCCGGGTCCAGCCCCCAGTCGCGCGCGAGGCCGGCGTACGTCTCGGCGTTCTTCGCGGGCACCACCGCCACGTGCCGGAACCGGTCACCCAGCCCGGAGGAGGCCAGCTTGGCGTGCTGCTCCGTGGGATCGCCACGCGTGACCAGGCCCAGGACGAAGCGCTCGCCCAGCGCGTCCAGCACGGCCGGAACTTCGGGGAACGCCTCGGCATCGGTGGTGGGCATCGCGGCCACCAGGTTGGCGCACTGCGTGTGGATGGCGGCAAGCGCCTCCGGGCGGACGATGGTCGCCGCCGCGACCCGCAGGTTGTCCGCGAACCCGAACGTGCCGATGGCGTTGTGGAAGTTCGCCGCCTCCACGCGGTTCAGCTCCGCCCTCGCCGCCGCGTGGGTCCAGCCGCCGGCCGGTACCCCGGGCGCACCCTCGGGCATCGCCACGCCAGGTGCGCAGACCAGCTCCGCCCAGCGGACCATCGCCGCCTCGAAGTGGTGGCTGTTGGCCCAGAGCGTGTCGTCCCCGTCGAAGAGCAGTGTCCTGATCACGAGGACGGAGGCTACACCGCCCAGCCCCGCCACCACCTGCCGGCGACGGCGCCGCTGCTAGCGGACGAGCTTGCGCCCGCTCCGGCCCCAGGCGCCCGTGCCGCCCTGGACGCTCACCGCGTCCGTGAAGCCGGCATCCATCAGGATCCGCACCCCGCCGTTGCTCCGGTGCCCGGACTGGCAGATCACCGCGTACGGCTTGTCCTTCTTGAGCTTCGGGATCTGGCTGTCGATCCGGCCCAGCGGGACGTTGATGGCGCCCGGGACGTGGCCGCTCTTGAACTCGGCGGGCTCCCGGACGTCGATCAGGCGGACCTCGCCCGCGGTGAGCAGCCGGTCCAGCTCAACGATGTCGATGGACGGCGGGCCGGCGAACAGCTTCTTGAGGAACTCGAGCACGAGTGGTGACGCTCCGGGTGTGGATGCTTCGGTTGGTAAGTGCGCGAAGCATATATGGAACGCGCCGCCCGTGGACCCCGCAGGGCAACCCCAAGACCAGTCGCCGGCCCCCGCCGTCGAGGCGCGACCTACGCGGCCCCGGACTCCGGCCGAACCGCCGCCGCCGAGGCCGCCGCGGCACCCGGCGCAGCCGATGCCACCGCCCTCCCGATGAGCGAGAAGACCGGCGCGAGCTGGCCAAGGACCGCCGCCTCGTCCCCGTAGACGGACAGGTTCGTCCCGTTGAGCACGCGCGAGGCGGCCTCCACGATCTGCGGCGCCTGCTCGATCGGCAGGATCTCCGCGCGCATCGCCTGGCGAGCCCGGTCGGCGGCCAGGTCCGTCTCCACGTCCAGCAGCCGGACCTCGTGCTGCAGCCGGCGCACCTCCAGCTCCGCGGCCAGCAGCTCCCGCTCCTTTGCGACCCGCAGCCGCCGCACCGGCTCCTCGGCCGCGATCCGCGCCTCTTCGGCCGCCAGCTCAGCGGCAACCCGCTCCGCCTGAAGGGCCAGCTGCTGCCGGCGCGTCGCCAGCGCCTCCGTCTCCTGCCGGCGCGTCCACGCCAGCCTGGCCATCTGGAGCTCCTCGTCCCTTCGAAGCCCCTCCCGATCGGCCGCCAGCTGCTGCTCCTTCACCCGGGTATCGGACGCAAGCTCCGCCAGTCGGCCGGCCTCGCGCGCGGCAAGATCCGACTGGCTGGCCGCCAGGCGGATCTCGTTGCGGACGCCCGCCTCCAGCTGCTCGCGCAGGGACGGGTCCACGATGAAGACCTGCGCCACCCGCGCGATCTCCACCTCCACGCCCCAGCTGGAGCCGTCGCCGCGCAGGACCTCAGCGAGCGCCGCCTCCACCACGCCGGACAGGGTGGTCTTGCGCTCCTCGATGCACTGGGTCATGGACATGTGGCTCACCGCGTGCCGCAGCTCGCCCAGGCAGATGTGCGTCAGGAGCTTGGAGATCTCCCCGATGCCGCCCAGCGCGGCGAGGCCGCCCGCCGCCGGCGCGCTGAAGTTGAACGCGCGGGCGCTGGCCACGGGGTCCACCACCCGGTACAGGACGATGCCCTTGAAGCGGAGCGGGATCCCGTCCTTGGTCTCCTGCGTGAACTCGAAGGCCGCCTCCTGCTTGGTGCTGGGCACCTTGACCCAGACCGTGCCGGGCAGCAGCCAGACGCTGGCCGCGGACCCCTTGTTGTCCAGCTTCCCGTTGCGCCCCACCAGCAGGTACTCGTTGGGGCCAGACCTCACCACCGGCATCGCGGTTCCTCCCAGGCTCGGTGCCAGGAGCGCCCC
>CAIYZX010000035.1 GCA_903930745.1 uncultured Chloroflexota bacterium
AGGAAGACCTCCTGCGGGGTGCCCATCATCGGCGCGCGGAGGGCGGCGCAGTGGATCACGGCATCCGCGCCCGAGAGCCCGGCCCGCACGACGTCAACGTCACGCATGTCGCCCACGACCACTCGGTCCACGGTGGTCTCCGAGGTCTTGGCCGGCGCCGCAAGGAGCGCGGTGACCGCGATGCCGTTCGCGTGCAGGTGGTCCACCACGGCGCTGCCGAGGAGGCCGGCCGCACCGGTGACGAACACACGCCGGATGTCACCGCTCATGCCAGGCACCGGGCGCGGCCCACACGAGGAGGTGGGGCGGTGGGGCGTCAAGCGCATGGAAGCGCTTGCACGCATATCGTCTGCACGATCTACCATGATGCAAAGATAGCGCTTTCACGACGAAGTGGCCGTGACGTCGCATGGCCGCCGCCGAACCGCCTCGCCCTGCCACCGGAGAGCCCGCCCATGAGCACCACGCCGCCTGCCGCACGCCGCCTGCCGCACGGCTTCCTGCTGGGAGCCGCCACGGCCGCCTACCAGGTGGAGGGTGCGACCGGCGAGGACGGGCGCGGCCGGTCCACCTGGGACACGTTCTGCAGCACGCCGGGCATGGTCACGGACGGCTCCAATGGTGACGTCGCGATCGATCACTACCACCGCCTGGACCAGGACCTGGACCTGATGGTGGAGATGGGGCTGGACGCGTACCGGTTCTCGATCGCCTGGCCTCGGATCATCGCAACCGGGCGGGGTGCGGTGAACCGGCGCGGCCTGGACTTCTACGCCCGCCTGGTGGACGGCCTGCTGGAGCGCGGCATCCGGCCCGTGGCGACGCTCTACCACTGGGACCTGCCGGCGGAGCTGGAGACGGCGGGCGGCTGGACGGAGCGCGCGACCGCGGAGGCGTTCGGGGAGTACGCGGCCGTGGTGGGTCGCGCACTTGGTGACCGCATCCCCACCTGGCTCACGCTCAACGAGCCGTGGTGCTCGGCATTCCTTGGCTACTCCCTGGGCGTCCACGCACCGGGCGTCAAGGATCCGGGCGCGGCGTTTCGGGCTGTCCACCACCTCAACCTCGCCCATGGGCTGGGCGTCCAGGCGCTGCGCTCCGTGGCGACCCGGGACGTGGAGATCTCCGCCGCCCTGAACCTCCATCCCATCCGGGGCGTTGGGCCGGGGGCCCAGGAGGCGATCCGGCGCATCGACGCCCTGCGCAACCGGATCTTCACCGGGCCCATGCTGCGCGGCGCCTACCCGGATGACCTGGTCGCGGACACGGCGTCCGCCACGGACTGGGCCTTCGTGCAGGCCGGAGATCTTGTGACGATCAAGCAGCCGTTGGACCTGCTGGGCGTGAACTACTACTTCCCGGAGGTGGTCCGCCTGCGGGAGGGCGGTGCCGCCGCACCCCTGGCGCCGTCCGCGTATCCAACGGCGGAGGCCGTGGAGTTCCTGGATCCGGGCGGGCCCCTGACCACCATGGGCTGGGCGCAGGACGCAACGGGGCTGCTGGAGCTCCTGGGCACCATCCACCGCGACGCCCCGGACCTCCCCATCCTCATCACCGAGAACGGCGCCAGCTTCGACGACCAGCTGCAGGACGGACGCGTCCACGACGCGGAGCGCACGGCCTACCTGGCG
>CAIYZX010000036.1 GCA_903930745.1 uncultured Chloroflexota bacterium
GAGCGTCACAACCGGGACCAAGGTACTCCCCCCGGTACCCCACCGGTCCTGTAGTCGCATGCCCAACCCGCAGTGTCAGATACCGCCTACGAGACGCACGACCGACGTACCCCGTTCGGGGGGCCCAACCGGGGACCCTACCGACCGGACGGGGCAAGGCACAGCGACGGTCGGCATCCGTACCCGCGTCACCGGGAGCACAGAGAGGGAGCACTGCAATGGACATGACCAAGAACGCCAACGACGTCCTGGCCCCGCGTCGCACGAAGCGCCGCCGCGGCCTCCTGGCCATCCTGCTGGGGTCGTCCGTCCTGACCCTGGGCGCCGGGACGATGTCCCTGGCCACCTTCACGGACGCGTCCACCAACGGCGGCTCGTGGTCCAGCGGCACGATCGTGCTGGGCGCCAGCCCCAGCACCGCCTTCACGGCCAGCGGCATCATGCCCGGCGCCTCCGGCTCGGCCGACATCAGCGTCGCCAACAACGGCACCGGCGACCTGCGCTACTCGCTCACCAGCGCGTCCACCAACGCGGATGGCAAGGGTCTCGCGGGCAGGATCAGCCTGGTGATCTCCGCCGGCTCCTGCTCCGCCCCGGGCGCCACGCTGTACAGCGGTGTGCTGGGCAGCGCGGCCATGGGCAGCAACGCCCAGGGCGCACAGGCCGGCGACCGCAGCGTCCTCGCCGGCGCCACGGACGTCCTCTGCTTCGTCTGGGCCTTCCCGCTGAGCTCCGGGAACGCCTACCAGGGTGCGGCGACGTCGGCGACGTTCACCTTCGACGCCGAGCAGACGGCCAACAACCCGTAGTCCATCGCGCCCGGCGGGCGTCCCCATTGCGGAGGTGATCACTCCGCCCGCGGGGCGCCCGTCGGGGGCATCCGGCCCGCAGATCCCGCCGGCCGGAACGGCTGCGCGCAGCGCAGCGCCCCCGCTGCACCCATTGGAGGCCTCGGCAATGTCGGTCACCACGATCCTCGCCCGCGCCGCACGGCGCATCCTGGATGTCGTCCTCGTGGGCCTGATCCTCCTCGTCCTCGCCATCCTCGTCATCGCGCGCGGGATCCCCGCGCTCACCCATGGCACCACCTTCGTGGTTGGTGGCGGCTCCATGGAGCCCACGATCCCCCTGGGTTCGGCGGTGGTGGCGCTGCCCGTCGAGCCGCACCATCTCGCGGTCGGCGACATCGTCAGTGTGCAGGTTGGCGCGAACCACGCCGTCTTCACGCACCGCATCACCCGCCTCGTCGACCGGGATGGCGCCCTCTGGTTCGGCACCAGGGGCGACGCCAACGCCGATGCAGACCCGTCCATCGTCCCGGCCTCCGCGGTCATCGGCCGCGTTGGCCTGGCCGTCCCACTCGCGGGCTACGGGATCCAGCTGCTCTCCACGCCGCAGGGTGTCGTCTTCCTCGTCGCGTTCGGCATCCTCGTCCTCGCCTGCGCCTGGCTGGTGGAGGGTCTCGAGGACGACCTTGCAGCAGAGGCTCACCGCCGCCGCCGCGCAGCCGTGGCCCTGCCGGTCTTCCCGGAGCGCACCACGGGCACCGGACTGGCCTCCTGATGCGCGCCCTCGCGGTGGCCACGGCCACCATCGTCCTCGTCGGGGGCCTCGTGGCCGCCCCGGTGACGATGGCCCGCTTCAACGCCACCGCCACCGCGAGCGCGAGCCTTGCCGCGGGCACGCTGGCTGCTCCCACGTCGCTCGCCGGCACGGGCACGTCCGGCCAGGCCGTCCTCACGTGGACGCCCTCCAGCTCGTCCGCCGCCACCGGCTACGAGCTGTGGCGATCCGCCACGCCGGGGACGGGGTACGCCCAGGTCGCCACCGTCACGCCCGTGAGCACCGTCACCGCGACCGACGCCGCCGGCACCGGCACCTGGTACTACGTCATGCGGACGTACCTCGGCGGCTGGACCAGCGCCTACTCCGGCGAGGCCGCCGTCCCGGTGTCCGGTGTCATCACCACGGCGTACAAGGGCTGCACGAACAACGCGGCCGTCACGTCCAACGCAGGCGACAACAACGGCTACGAGACCACGCCCGGCAACGCCTGCGCGCAGGACGGCCAGCTCGCGATCGACGACAACTCCGGCAGCGGCACCTCCGGGCTGTGCGCGTCCAGCCAGAAGGACCGGCACACCTTCTGGGGCTACGCTCTCGGTGTGCCGTCCACCGCAGCCGCCATCGCCGGCATCACGATCGTCGCGGTCGGGGACCAGTCCAACAACGGCGGCACCACCAGCCTGTGCGTCCAGCTCTCCTGGGACGGCGGCGGCACCTGGTCAACCGCCAGGTCCGTGGCCATGACCACGAACACGACCACCACCTACACCCTCGGCGGCCCGACGGACACCTGGGGTCGCAGATGGGTCCCGGAGAACCTCATCACCGCCAACTTCCGGGTGCGCGTGATCGACGTCTCCACCCAGCCCGCCAAAACCTTCCGTCTCGACTACCTCGGGGTGGCCGTCACCTACCAGCCCTGAGGCGTCCTCCCGCCCTCTCCATCGGCCCTATCGGGGAGGCCGAGCCATCTCCAGCACGCCCGGTGCACCGTCACGGCACCGGGCGTGCTGCCGTGCCCGCCGTGGGCTCGCTCCGGGGGCCCTGGCCAGGCTCGCGTACACTCCTCGCCATGAGTCTGCCCGCGCCGCTCCGGATCCGCGTCCGCCTCTTTGCCATGCAGCGCGAGACGGCGGGCATGCGCCAGCTGATGCTGGAGGTGCCCGTGGGTGCCACGGTGGACGACGCGTGGGACGCCGTGGTGGGCGTGGTTCCGGCGCTGGCACCCGGGCGCGCATCGCTGCGGTTCGCGGTGAACGGCCGGTACGCGGATCCCTCCACGCCCCTGGCCGACGGCGACGAGGTGGCCTGCATTCCGCCCGTGAGCGGCGGATCCGGCGAGGGGGACGCGCCAGGCGAGGGGGACGCGCCAGACCCCGACCGGCGCATCCGGGTCCTTGAGCTGCACGAGGCCCCCTTCGCTCCCACGCTGGGTGCGGAGCTGGCGGACCGGGTGGCCACGGTGGCCGACGGCGGCGTCATCGTGTTCGACGGGCGGACGCGGATCACGCCCGGAACCCCGGCGCCGGGCCAGGAGGCCGAGGCCCAGCGGTGGACCGGCAAGGACGTCACGGGACTCGAGTACGAGGCCTTCGGGCCGATGGCGCTGTCCGTCCTCGCGCAGATCGCCGATGAGATCGAGGACCGTTTCGGGGTCCGGCGCCTGGCCATCGTCCACCGCACGGGCGATGTTCCACTGGGTGACACGTCGATCCTCGTCGTGGCTGCCGCTCCGCACCGCGATGCCGCCTTCGACGCCGCCCGCTATGCCATCGACGAGGTGAAGGCTCGCGCCCCCATCTGGAAGTCGGAGCGGTTCGCGGACGGCCACGTCTGGATCGGCCACGTGGCGCGCACCGGCCCCGCTGGTGGGGATGGGCCCGCGGGCTGATCTCCAGCCCTTCATACTGCCGCCATGCGCCACCCCGGGGAGGGAGTCCAGCTCGAGCCCTTGCGGATGCATGCCCGCGCGCTCGCCGCGCGCCTCGGGACCGCCGCCGCTGCCGCCACCACCGTTGGCCGGGAGCGGGCCATCCTGCGACTCTTCGGCGTCGCCGGGCTGGACGGGGCCGGACACCCGCTCGCGGCACGCGTGGTGGATCGCTTCCTGGACGGCCATCCGGAGCGGCTCGCCGGGGGTGTCGCCCTGCCGTTCGGGCTGGTGATGTCCGGCTCCCGGCGCACGCCGCGGGACCTCGCCCTCGAGATCGCGGCGGGAACCGTGGACCTGGGCGAGGAGGCGGCGGCGCTCGCAGACCCGCGCCTGCGCGCCGCAGCAGAGGCGGAGGTGCAACGCCTTGCCCGGGCGGCGCTGGACCGGATCGACGCCAACCGCACCGTGCGCCGCGAGCTGGTGGACCTGCTTGGTGACCCGGGGTGGCCCTGGGTGGGTGTCTCACTGCGCTCCCCGGCCATCGTGGACGCCCTGGACGAGGCTGCCCTCGCGCTCGATGCGGGCGCAGGCCTGCTGGCCGTGGGCGTGCCGCCGGCGCGGGAGCTGGCGGAGCGAGCGGCGAAGCGCGGCCAGGAGGTTGCCGGGTGGCGCGCGGATCCGGCCTCACGGGGTGGCCTTGACACGCCCGACCCGGAGCAGCCCCCGGTGCCCACCGGGTCCCAGCGTGCGCTCGCGGTTCTTCGTCGCTCCATGGACGAGCTCGCAGCCCGCCGGCGCGGGTATGCCCGAATCCTCACGGACGCGCATCCGCTGGGCGCGCCGGAGCAGGCCGTGGTGGCCGCCTTCGAGCGGGTGGACGTCGTGGTCGCGGACCCCATCCGCGAGATCGCGTCCGGCCGCGTTGGGCCGGACCGGGCGCTCGCCGACCACGCCTTCGCGCACCGCCTGCTCGCCCGCGCAGGCGCGCGGGTCGTGATCCCCGCGGGCCCGCTGGTGGTGGGACCCGACCTCGCCACGGGCATGCCGTCCAACGGGGCGGTGCGGTCCGGACGCGCCCTGGCGCTGCAGCTGCTGGCAGTGGAGCTTGCGCTGCAGGCCGGTGTCGCGGACGCCTCGCTGGTGGCGGGCGCGCTGCCGGACTGGATCACGGACGAGCCGGGATCGCCCGCCAGGGCCGTCGCGGAGGTCGCGCTGCGGGAGGCGCTCTTCCCCGGGCTCGGGCTCGCGTTCGTGGAGCCCGCCGGCGGGGGTGACGACAGCCGCGAGTCCCTCGCCGTGGAGCCCGGCCTCGCCTGGTGCGCCCTGGTGGCGGCGCTCCTGCCGCACGCCGCCGGCACGCAGCTGGTCCTGCGGCGAGCAGGCGGACCCGTGGGGCTCATCACCGCACAGGCGCGAGCGGCGGCAGACGTGGCTGCGGGCCTGCGGGTTGCGCTGGAGCCCGGTGGGCTCACCGGCCCGGCGGCGGAGCACGCCTCGGCGGTGGCACGGGCCGCCTCGGCCACGCTGGAGCTGCTGGACCGTGATGGATGGGGTGTGCTCTTCGGTACCTCGTACCTGCCGGAGGCGGCAGCCGACGGCGTGGCGGTGCGGACGGACGGCCTCGGCCTCTTCGCCGCGTCCTAGCGAGGCTCGCCGGTTCGAGGCACCGGGTGGCTCCCGGGGCCGGTCATCAGCCCCCGGTGGTGCCCGTGATCTCGATCGTGACCGTCATGTTCCAGCGCAGCCCCGTGGGGACCTCACCGGACGGGACCACCACCACCTTGAACACCACGTCGCCCTGGAACGCGGCGCCGTAGCCGCCCACGGACGAGACGGTGCCCGCGATCTCCGCGTCCGGCAGCCCGTCCACCGTGACCGTGGCGGCGGCGCCCTTGGCGATGCGCGCGATGGCGGTCTCCGACAGGTCCGATGTCTCGAAGCGCCAGGCGCCCAGGTCTGCGACGCGGACGACCACGGGGCCCGGTGAGACCAGGTCTCCAACCTTCGGCGTCAGGGAGACGACGGTGCCCGCTATGGGCGAGATCACGACCAGCGCGTCCCGCGCTGCCCGCGCCTGGTCCGCGGCGGCGGCGGCGCGAGCCGCGTCCGCCTGGGCGGCGGCGAGGCCGGCCCTGGCGGCCCGGAGGCCCGCCTGGGCTGCGGTTGCGCCGGCGCTGGCCGCAGACCGCTGGGCGAGCGCCGCACTGATCCCGGCCGATGCCTGGTCGATCTGCGCCGACACCTGGCGCTTCGTGGCGTCCGGGGTGCCGGGCGGCAGCGCGTCGTAGGCGGCCTGGGCGATCCGCTTGGCCGCCCGCGCCTGGTCCACGCCCGCATCTGCGGCATCGCGGCTGGCCTGGGCCTGTGAGACGCCCGCCTTTGCCTGGTCCACGCCGGCCTCCGCGCGCGTGACGGCGGCGGCCGCGGCGGCGGCCCCGGCCTCCGCCTGGGCGACGGCCGCATCGGCGGCGGCGTGGTCGAGCTCCAGGAGCGTGGCGCCAGCAGCAACCGTGTCGCCCTCGGCCACCGGCACGTTCACCACGCGCCCGCCGCTCGCCACGCTGATCTCCGAGTACGAGGCGGGGACCGCGCGGCCTTCCGCCACCACGTTGGGATCCGCGGGGACCAGGCCCGGCACGGACGCGGACGGCCCGGCGGACGAGGCCGCTCCACCGCCGAACACGCCGAATCCGCCATTGGCGACGCCCACCGCCACGGCGATGGCGATGACCAGCACGACGACCAGGACGATCGGCATGCGGGAGCGGCGGCGGACGGGAGCGGACGTCAGGGACATGCGGCGAGCCTCGTGGTGCGGGAGACCATCATGCAGGGGATCGGGGGAACAGGCGCCGGGGCGGGCGCTGGAACGGCCCGGCGCTCACTCATACGAGAGCACCTCGCGGACCACCATCCGGGTCGCCCGCCAGGCCGGCAGGAACGACGCGACGATGGCCAGGATGGCCACCACCACGAACCAGATGACGATGCCGTCCATGGCCGGCGTGTAGGTGAGCGGGCGCTTGACGAACTGGTTGCCCAGCACGTCCGAGAGGATCTTGGAGATGGGCAGCGAGGCGATCACGCCCGCCAGCCAGGCGAGGAACCCGATGAGCAGGCCCTCGGCCAGGAAGACCATCAGCACGGCGGAGTCGCGGGCGCCGATGGCACGCATCACGCCGATCTCGCGTGACCGCTCCACCACGTTCATCGTCATGGTGCCGGCGAGACCCAGGCCGCCCACCACGCCCAGCAGCAGGCTCATCACGGACACGAAGACCAGCATCGTGGTGTAGAGCGCGTCCACCGTGGCGCGGATCTCGGACAGCGTCTGGACGAGGGTGACCTCCATGCCTGCGCGGTCCAGCGTGTCGCGCACGGCGTCCGCGGTGGCCCGCTGGGAGGCGGCATCGTGGCGGTCCGTCACGATCATCACCATCTGCGCCTTGCCGGCGTCACGGGTGAGCGTGTCCAGGGCCGCCGAGGGGGCGTAGAGGAACGGGCGCTGGGTGGGGGACTGGACGATGCCCACGAGCGTGAAGGTCACGTCGCGGCCCTTGGAGGTCAGCTGCACCCTGTCGCCCACGTGGAGGTCCGTCTCGTCGTCCAGCAGGTTGCGGGTGACCACGAGCGCGTTGCCGTCGCCCGGGAGCAGGAAGCGGCCCTCCTCCACCACGGGGCGCACGGTGGTGGCGCCGTCCGGCAGGCCGAAGACGATGAGGTTGCCGCTGGTGGTGTCGTCCGCGCGGACGCGCTGTGCGGAGGCGAAGGTCCAGGGCTCCGCGGCCACCACGCCCGGGATGCTCTCCGCGGTGCGGACGAGGATGGGCGTGCGGGCCGGGACGGTGAGCTGGACCTGGGCGTCGTAGTTGAAGTAGCGCAGCGTGTCGTCCAGCGTGGCCAGCAGCGAGGCGCGCAGCGTGAAGACGGACATGAACACGGCGCCGCCCAACATGAGCGCC
This sequence comes from uncultured Chloroflexota bacterium, assembly GCA_903930745.1. Taxonomy (GTDB): domain Bacteria; phylum Chloroflexota; class Limnocylindria; order Limnocylindrales; family CSP1-4; genus CAIXZV01. Next base: position 7,402 of record CAIYZX010000036.1, read on the forward strand.
AGCATCGTGAGCGCCAGGCGGGCCTTGCGCCGGAACGTGTTGCGGATGGAGAGCAGCGTGGGCCGGGAGGGGCCGCGGATCTCCTGCAGGAGCCGGTCCAGCCGGGACCTGCCGAAGGAGTCCGCGATGCCGGACGTGCTGATGGCCTCGCGCACCGTGACGCGCACGCCGCGGACCACCGGCCAGGCGGCCGCGAGCAGCGGGACCAGGAGGCCGATGGCGATCTCCGCCCCGATGACGGTGGGAGCCACGAAGAACTCCGCTGCCCGGAAGTTCAGGAGGTTGGCGGTGAAGCCCGTGAGGGCCCAGGCGCCCAGCGCGCCGCCGGGCAGCGCCACCAGCAGGGAGATGGCCGCGTAGCCCAGCACGATCCCGAGGTAGACCTCCGCGATCTGCCGGTCCCGCGCGCCCACGGCCTTCATGATCCCGATCTGGCGGGTCTGCTGGCCGATGATCGCGGAGATGGTGTTCACCACGAGGAAGCCGGAGACGCCGAGGCTGAGGCCGCCGATGGCGCCCAGGATCAGGAAGATGGCGTTGAGGAAGTCCTGGGCCGGGTGCTCGCCCGGCGTGGGGACCTGCATGAACGCGACGGGCGCCCCGGCCTTCTCCAGGCGGTCCTTCACCTCCGCCGCCACGGCCCTCGCCTGGTCGCGCGTGCCGTCCGGGTTGGCCACGGCGATGCGCAGCTCGTCAAACGTGTCGTCGTAGCCCAGGTCCTGCAGCGTCTCGAAGGTGACGTAGCCGATGGCCTGGCCGAAGAGGTACGCGGGCGCCGCGCCGGGCTCGCTGGCGAACCCGCCCGCGATCAGCGTCTTGGTCTTGTCCGGGCCCAGCGAGATGACCACCGGCTGGCCCTGCGTGATGCTCGTCAGGGTCTTCGTGCTGCGCTCGAAGACGATCTCGCCGCGCCTGGGCGGCCAGGAGCCGGACTCCGGGGAGACGAGGTCCAGCTGCTGGTTGGTGAAGTCCGGCAGCGCGGTGAGCGCCACGGCGAGCGTGTCGCCGCTGGGCAGCCTGATGCGCGCCGTGGCGCTGCGCCGGCCCTCCGCCTGGGCCACGTCCGGCATGCGGCGGACGACGTCCACCATGGACTGGTCGAAGGGGACGATGGTGAAGAGCGACGCGGAGGCCGGCCTGATGGCCGCGTAGCCGTCCTTGAGGTTCTTCTCCAGGAGGACGTTGGCACCCGCGATGGTCCCCACGGCCATGACGCCAACGGCGATGGAGAGGACCACGAGGACCGAGCGGACGCGGTTCTCGAAGAGGTCCCGCCAGACCTTGCGCCACCGGACGGAGCCCAGGACGAGCATGCGGTTGGGAGCCTCCGAGCGTGACGAGTACGGGACCCGAGTGTAGCCCGGCACGCCGTTCGGGCCTTCGGACGGTTGTTCGCCCGCGGGCGCCCTTCCGGATTGCCGGCC
>CAIYZX010000037.1 GCA_903930745.1 uncultured Chloroflexota bacterium
CTCGCCATGGGCTTCCGCCTCTGGACCTCCACGGTCATCTACTGGATCGCGCCCGCGTTCGCGGTGGGTGTGGTCAACGGCATCGTGGAGGCAACGCTGGGCGTCCGGCTCGCGGACCTGAACGCCGGTGGGATCCGGGCCGGGGTGGACCCGATGCCCATCCTGCGCGAGATCCTCCCCCCATTCCTCCTGTCCATGACGGTGACGAGCATCCTCGCCGTCATCGCGAAGTGGGTGTACCTCGGCATCGGCGTCTCGGCGCTGCGCGACCGCCCGATGACACCCGGCTGGGTCACCGCGCGCGGCCTCCGCGTGCTGGGATCGGAGCTGCTGACCCTGGTGATCGCCGGCCTGGTGCTGGTGGTCTGGGCGCTGCTGGCCGTGGTGGGCGACCTCATGGGGATCGTCACCGGTGGGGTGCTGGCGACCGGCCTCGGCATCTACCTCACCGTCCGCACGATCTTCTGGGGCGTGGCGATCTTCGACGGCGCCGGGGTCATCGACGGCCTGGCGTACGCGTGGCGCCTCTCGAGGCGCGACATCGGCCGGCTGCTGGGCTGGGGCGTGGGCGTGACGGCCGTGGGCTTCCTGCCGAACCTGACCATCAACATGACCGTTGGGTGGATGGACGAGTCCAACCCGTTCCGAGGCGCCGTGCAGGGGACGGCGTCCCAGGCGTTCGCGGCGTTCGCGATGTGCGTCCTGGTGGTGCTCTACGAGTCGGAGCGGTGGCGGGCCGGCCTCACGCAGGCCGCGGCTCCGGGAACGCCGGGCGGGCCCGGTTCGCCGATGCCGATGCCGATGCCGAGCACGAGCCCGGTGCCGACGCCGGAGCCCGAGCCGTACGACCCGAACGGCCCCACGCCCCCGCCGCCTCCCCCGTCCCCCTTCGGCTGAGCCGCACCCACCGACGGACGCGTCAGGCGCTGGGCTTGAAGGCCTCAACGAGCGCCGGGAGGACCACCGTGGCCGGGCCGCGGAGGTGGCGATCGAAGGCGCCGCGGTTCGCGGGAACCCCGGGGTCCGCCAGCCAGGTCTCGGCTCCCGCGTCGGCGGCGCGCGAGACGTAGGACGAGGCCGGCCAGACGTTGCCGGACGTGCCGGCGGCCAGGAAGACCAGCCGCTCCTTCGCCAGGCGGGCGAGGTAGATGTGCTCGCGGACCGCGAAGTCCCCGTGGTACGGGATCGCCTCGCCGAACCAGACGATGTCCGGCCGCAGCAGCGCGCCGCAGTTGGGACACATGGGGAGGGGCGGCTCCACCGGGTGCGAGTGGTCGTCGAACGGGACGAGGTCACACGACGAGCACCGCGTCCGCCACAGCGACCCGTGCAGCTCAACGTACCGCCGGCTGCCCGCCCGGCCGTGGAGCCCGTCCACGTTCTGGGTCACCAGCAGGAAGCGCTCGCCCAGGCGCCGCTCCAGCTCCGCGAGGGCGAGGTGGCCCGCGTTCGGCTCCACCTTCGCAGCCCCGGCACGCCGCTCCCCGTAGAAGCGCCAGACCAGCTCCGGGTCACGGCGGAACCCGTCCGGGCTCGCCACGTCCTCGATGTGGTGGTTCTCCCAGAGGCCATCGGACGCCCGGAACGTGGGCAGCCCGGACTCCGCGGACACGCCGGCCCCGGTGAGCACCAGGAGCCACGTCTTGTCGTCCAGGGCCCGCGGCAGGTCCGCGGGATCGAAGGTCTGCGTCATCGCGTTGCCAGTCCCCTCACGGCACGAACGGCCAGCACGGCCGGAGCGGCCGGAGCAAGTCAGCCGCCCGTCGCGCCCGCCAGCTCCGCCACGAGTGACCGTAGCGCATCCACGTCGCGGCCATCCGGCCCCATCGCGTCCACGAGCGCAGACGCCACGATCACGCCATCGGCACCCGCCCGGGCGATCGCCCGCACGTGGTCCGGGCGCGAGACGCCGAAGCCAACCGCCACCGGGACCGGCGACACGGCCTTCACGTCCGCCACCAGCTGCGCCACCGATGCCGGCAGCTCCGTCCGGGCCCCGGTCACGCCCACCAGCGAGACGCAGTAGAGGAACCCGCCGCTCCGTCCGGCCACGTGGGCCCGCCGAGCGTCAGAGGACGTGGGTGCCACGAGGTAGATCACGGCGATCCCGGCCTCGGCCGCCACCGCCTCGAAGGGCGCTCCCTCGTCCGGCGTCAGGTCCGCAACGATCACGCCCGCCACGCCGGCCTGCGCCAGCGCGATGGCCCGCTCCCGCCCGTCGCCCCCGCCGATGAGCTGGTTCGCGTAGCCCATCGCCACAACGGGGACTGCCGGCCGGGCCGCCGCGATCCGCCGGACCAGGGCCAGCGAGCCCTCCAGCGTGGCACCGGCGGCCAGCGCGCCCTGCGAGGCCCGCTGCAGCGTGGCGCCATCCGCGAGGGGATCGCTGTACGGGAGGCCAACCTCGAGGAGATCTGCGCCCGCATCGATGGCCGCGGTGGCCGCCGCGAACGAGCCCTCCGCGTCCGGATAGCCCGCCACCACGTACGGGATGAGGGCTGCCCGGCCGGCGGCGCGGGCACGGGCGAAGGCCTCGCGGATCCTGGCGGCTCCCCTGGTCTGATCGGTCGCGCTCACGCGATCCCCTCCCAGCGCTGCACGTCCGCGAACTTCTCCAGGGCCGCCATGTCCTTGTCGCCGCGGCCGGAGAAGCCAACGACCACCACCGCCTCCTCGGGGAGCGGGATGGCCGTCCCCTCCAGGCCCGCGATCAGCTTGGGCAGCGCCGCCACCGCGTGGGACGTCTCCAGCGCGGGCAGGATCCCCTCCGTGCGGGTGACGCTCTTCATGGCCGCGATGGCCTCGCGGTCCGTGGCGGTCCCCACCTCCATGCGCCCGGCCTCCGCGAGGGCGGCCAGCTGCGGGCCAACGCCCGGGTAGTCAAGACCGGCGGACGCGGAGTGGGCCTCCACCACCTGCCCGTCCTGGTCCTGGAGCATCAGGCTCCGCGCGCCGTGGAGGATGCCGGGGGTGCCGCCGGCGATCGCCGCCGCATGACGCCCCGTGGCCACGCCGTCACCGGCGGCCTCCGAGACGGCCAGGCGGACGTCCGGCTCGCCGATGAACCGCGCCAGCAGGCCGATGGCGTTCGATCCACCGCCCACGCACGCGAGCGCGAGGTCCGGCAGCCGGCCCTCAACGGCCATCACCTGGGCCGCGGCCTCGTCGCCGATGCGCCGCTGGAAGTCCCGGACGATCGTGGGGTACGGGTGGGGGCCCATGGCGGAGCCCAGCACGTAGTGCGTGGTCTCCACGTTGGTGACCCAGTCGCGCATCGCCTCGTTGACGGCGTCCTTGAGCGTGGCCGTGCCGGACGTGACGCTGCGGACCTCCGCGCCAAGCTGGCGCATCCGCAGGACGTTGGGGGCCTGGCGAGCGATGTCCTCCTCGCCCATGAAGACGACGCACGGGAGGCCGAGCAGCGCGCACGCGGTGGCGGTGGCCACGCCGTGCTGGCCCGCGCCGGTCTCCGCGATGACCCGGGACTTGCCCAGGCGGCGGGTCAGGAGCGCCTGGCCCAGCGCGTTGTTGATCTTGTGGGCGCCCGTGTGGGCGAGGTCCTCGCGCTTGAGGTGGAGGCGGATCCGCTGCGGAATGGGCGGGAGGTTGCCGCGCCCGGTGGCCCGGGCGGCTGCCTGGACCCGGCGAGCCTCCGCCAGCACCGCGTCCGCGAGACGATCCGCGCGGTACAGCGACGTTGGCCGTCCCGCGAACCTCGCGAGCAGCTCGTCCAGCTCCGCCCAGAAGCGCGGGTCGTGGCGGATCGCGTCGTACGCGGTCTCCAGCTGCTCCAGCGCGCCAACCAGGGTCTCCGGCACGTACCGGCCGCCGAAGTCCCGCTCCAGGCCCCAGCGCCCTGCGGCGTCCGTGGCGAGGAGGCCCGGGTGGACCGGGGTGGGCCCGAAGGCGGCATTGGGCCGATGGCGGCGGGCGTCGCGGGCACGCTTGGCGAAGAGGGCGACGCGGAGCGGGTCCTTGCGTGGCCGCTCCCCCTGCATGCGCGGCTGTTCCGTGCCGGACGCCACATCCACGCCAACCGCCGGGACGGCCAGGACGGCATCCCCAACGGACGCGGGATCCAGGCCGCCGGCGAGGATCACGGGGACCTCACGGGCCACCGCGGCCGCGAGGGCGGTGTTCACGCGGATGCCGGTGCCGCCCGGGTGGGGGCCGCCCGCGGCGTCCAGGAGGATCCGCTGGGCGCCGGCGTCAAGGAACTGGCGGGCGGTGGTGATCACGTCGTCCGCCACGGCGTCCGGGCCCAGGCGAAGGGCCTTCCAGGCCGGGCGGCCAACGGCGGCGATGGCCGAGGGAGGCTCGTTCCCGTTGAGCTGGACGGCGTCCGGGTCCACCGCGGCCACAACCTGGGCCAGCTCGGCGGCCGGAAGATCCGCGGTGACCACCACGATCTGCGGGGCCGGCGCGCCGGCGGCGGCTGACGAGGCCACGCGTGCGAGGCGCGCGAGCTCCACGCCCTCCTCGATGGAGAGCGCCCGGGGCGTGCCGGGGGCGAAGTTGAGGCCGATGGCCTCCGCGCCCGCGCGCGTGGCCGCGAGGATCCCGGCGGCATCCGTGACGCCGCAGATCTTCACGCGGGGCAGGCGGGCGGCGCCGGCGGGATCCACCGGGTGGCGGCCGGCGGCCACGAAGGCGCGCGCCGCCGCGGCGGGATCCGCGGACCGCATGAGGGCCTCGCCCACGAGCGCCCCGTCAAAGCCGGACGCGCGCCAGCGGGCCACCGTGGCCGTGTCGCGAACGCCGGACTCCGCGATGGCGATCCGGTCGCCCGGGATCAGCTCGCGCAGGCGGACCGCGTGCTCCGGGTCCACCACCAGGGTCCGCAGGTCGCGGTTGTTGACGCCGACCAGGCGGGCGCCGGACGCGAGGGCGCCATCCAGCTCGCGCTCGTCGTGGACCTCCACCAGGGGCTCCAAGCCCAGGTCGCGCGCGCGGGCCACCATGGCGGCGAGCTCCGCGGGTCCATGCAGGACGGCGAGCAGCAGCACGAGGTCCGCCCCGGCGCCGCGGACCAGGTCCAGCTGGCGCGGGTCCACCACGAACTCCTTGGCCAGCACCGGGACGGGCACCGCGGCCCGGACGGCACGGAGATCGTCCACGGAGCCACCGAACCAGTGGGGCTCGCACAGGACGGAGATGGCGGTGGCGCCACCGGCGACGTAGGCACGGGCGCGCGCGATGGCGTCGTCACCCGCGGCAATGGCCCCGGCGGACGGCGAGGAGCGCTTGACCTCCGCGATCAGGTGGAGCCCGGGGGCGGCGAAGGCCTCCGCCACGGGACGCGGGCGCGGGGCGGCGGCCACGGCACGGGCCAGCCCATCGGCACCCAGCGAGTCAAGGACGGGGACCATGTCCGCGAGGCGGCGCGCGGCGATCTCCGCCACGACGCCCGCGGCCGGGCGCAGATCCGCACCGGTCACAGGGCGGTCCCCTTCTCGGCGGCGGCAGCCGCATCGGCCTCGGCCTTCGCAGCCTCCGCGGCCTTGCGATCCGCCCGCAGGTTGCCCAGCAGCTCCTCCGCCATGCCGGCGTCGATCGCCAGGGCGGCCCGGTCCAGGCCCTCCTCCATCCGCTCCACGACGCCCGCAACGAGCAGCGCCGCCGCGGCGTTGAGCAGCACCACGTCCCGGCGGATGGACATCTCGCCGCGGAGGACGTCCTCCACCATCTTGGCGTTCTCGGTCGCGGTCCCGCCGGCCAGCTTGTGCGTGGGTGTCCGCTTGAAGCCAAGCTTGGTGGACTTGATCTCGTGGCGCTCCACGCCGGACGCGTCCACCACGTAGAGGACGCCGGAGTCGTCGAGCGGCAGCTCGTCCACGCCGTCGCCGTGGATCACGAACGTGCGATCCGTGCCCAGACGGTGCGCCACCTCCGCGATCTTGGGGGCCACCTCCGTGACGCCCACGCCGATGAGCGCACGCCGCGCCCCCGCCGGGTTGGTGAGCGGGCCCAGCAGGTTGAACGCGGTCCGGACGCCCATCTCACGACGGGTGGGGCCGGCGTGGCGCATGGCCGGGTGGAAGGTCTGGGCGAACAGGAAGGCGAAGCTGTGGTCGCGCAGGGAGGCGGCGGCCGATGCCGCGTCATGGTCGATGCGCACGCCCAGCGCGTCCAGCACGTCCGCCGCGCCGGACTTGGACGTGAACGCGCGGTTGCCGTGCTTGGCCACCGGCACGCCCAGGGACGCGACCACGAGAGCCGCGGTGGTGGAGATGTTGAACGTGCCCGCGCCATCGCCGCCGGTCCCCACCACGTCCACCGCGTTGGGCGGCGCCTCCACGCGCGTGACCCGCTCGCGCATCGCGGACGCGAAGCCCGCCAGCTCGTCCACGGTCTCGCCGCGCATCCGGAGGCCCATGAGCAGGGCGGCCAGCTGCGAGGGCGTGGCCTCGCCGTCCATGACGGCACCCATCGCGAGGCGCGCCTCGTCCTGGGAGAGGGACCTGCCCTCCACGATCGCGGCGACGGCCGCGCGAACCAGCTCGCTCATCGGGCGGCCTCCTGCTTCGGCTGCGCGGCAGCTCCCCCGACTCCACCGGCCCCGGCGCCCGCGGCGCCATCGGCCGCATCGGCATCGGCATCGGCCCCCAGGCCCCGCGTGGCGAACGAGCCGGACACTGCGTCCAGCCGCGACGCCTCCCCCTCCCCGGCAAGCCGGAGGAAGTTCGCAAGGAGGTGCGGGCCCTCCGGCGTCAGCACGGACTCCGGGTGGTACTGGACGCCCTCCATGGGGAGCGTGCGGTGGCGCAGGCCCATGACCACGCCGTCCTCCTCGGTCCGCGCGGTGACGTACAGGTCGTCTGGCAGCGTGGCCGGGTCAACGCACAGCGAGTGGTACCGGGCGGCATCGAAGCCCTGGCTCATCCCGGCCAGCAGCCCCTCGCCGTCATGGGTCACGGGCGAGGACTCGCCGTGGACCAGCGTGGGGGCGCGCACGATGGCGGCCCCGAAGGCCGCACCCATGGACTGCATGCCCAGGCACACGCCCAGGAGCGGGATCCGCCGGCGGGCGGCGATCCGGATCGCCTCCACCGAGACGCCCGCCGTGTCCGGGTCACCGGGCCCTGGCGAGATCACGATGCCGCGCAGGTCCTGCGCCGGGTCGTCGGCCATCGCCTCGATCCCGGCCGCGGTGATCTTGTCATTGCGGATCACGCGCACGTCCGCGCCCGCCGCCTGGAGCGCCTGCACCAGGTTGAACGTGAACGAGTCGTAGTTGTCGATCATCAGGATCACGAGGCCGCTCCTTCGCCCGCCTCGGGCTGCTGCGCCGGCCGGGGTGCCGCGGGGGCGGCGGCCAGCTCGATGGCCCGGCGGACCGCCGCGGCCTTGTGCTCGGTCTCCATGAACTCGGCGTCCGGATTGGACTTGGCCACGATGCCGGCGCCCGTGTGGACGTGCGCGAGGCCGTCCTTCATGACGGCGCTGCGGATGGTGATCGCCGTGTCCAGGTTGCCGTCGTACCCAAGGTAGCCCACCGCGCCACCGTAGAGCCCTCGACGCTCCCCCTCCGCCGCCGCGATGAGCTGCATCGCGCGGATCTTGGGGGCACCGGACAGGGTGCCGGCGGGGAACACGGACCGGAGCGCGTCCAGTGCGTCCAGGTCACCGCGGAGCCTGGCCTCCACGTGGCTCACGAGATGGAGCACGTGGCTGTACCGCTCCACCTCCATGTACTGGCTGGTGGTCACGGTGCCGGGCTTGGCCACGCGGCCCAGGTCGTTGCGGCCAAGGTCCACGAGCATGACGTGCTCGGCGCGCTCCTTGGGATCGGCGCGGAGCTCGGCCGCCAGGCGGTCGTCGTCGGCGGGGGTCTGGCCACGGGGCCTCGTGCCCGCGATGGGGTGGGTGCTCATGCGGTCGCCCACCACCTGGACCAGGAGCTCCGGGCTGGCGCCCACCACCTCGAAGGACGGGGTGCGGTGGAAGAACAGGTACGGGCTGGGGTTGACGCGACGGAGGGCGCGGTAGAGGCCGATGCCATCCACCTTGCCGCCGTCCTGGGCGTCCGGGATCTCGAAGGTCTGGCGGCGCGCGAGGACCACCTGGATCCCCTCGCCCGCGGCGATGGCGTCCTTGGCGCCCTCCACGGCCCGGACGTAGCGGTCACGGTCCAGGCTCGTGTCGATGGGGGCGATGCTCCTTGGGCCGGACGGGGCCGATGCGCCGGCGGCGCCCGAAGCGCCCTGAGTGCCCGAGGCGCCCGAGCCGTCAGCGGACGGGCGGCGGAACGAGGCGGCCAGCTCCGCCTTGGACGGGCGGGCGGTCTGCTCCAGGGCCTCGAAGATGGCCCGCTCCGCGATCCGGTAGCGGCCCTCGAGGTCCGGAGCCTCCGTGTGCAGGCTGGCGATCGCGCTCAGCTGGTGGGTGAGATGGTCAAAGACGATGACGAGGTCCGTCTCGATGAAGCTGGCCATCGGCACGCCCACCGGGTCACGGTCGGGGAGCGGCACGGACGGCTCGAAGGTGGAGATGGCGTCGTACGCCAGGGCGCCCACGGCACCGCCGGTGAAGCGGGGCATGCCGTCCAGCGGCACCACGCGGCGGCGCGGGATGAAGGTGCGCAGCGCGGTGAGCGGGTCCGCGGCCGCCACGGTGGTGACGGGCAGGTCCGGCGCGTACTCGGTCACGCCCACGGGCCGGCTGGTGACGTGGGCCACGCCGTCACGCACCTCCAGCATCCGCCGGGGACCGATGCCAAGGAACGAGTAGCGCCCCAGGCGCTCGCCGCCCTCCACGGACTCCAGCAGGTAGGCGGGCGTGACGCCGTCGTCAAGGCGCAGGAAGGCGCCGATGGGGGTCTCGAGATCGGCCGTGCGCGTGGCGCGCAGGAGGATGGTGTCGGCGGTTCCGGCGAGACGCCTGGTCTCGATGAGGCTGAGCGGATCGTGCATGGGGCGGAGGTCCCTTGAGAATCGAAAACGACCTTGATCGTCCTCTGGGACGAAAGGCCGTTGGTCCTTCCGCGGTGCCACCCACGTTCGGCATCGCTGCCGCTCTCGTGACCAACGGATCCGGCGTCCCGGCGGTCACCCTGCCGGTGGATCGATTGGCGCTGCCCTGTATCGCTGGCGCTCTGCGCCGGAGCCTACTTGGCGTCCGCTCCGGCCCTGGCTGCTCGCCCTGGCCGTCGCCCCGCGTTTGGTCCGGTGGCTCCCGGGTCCATTCGCCGCCGCCGCCATCCCGGCTCACACCAGCCGCCGGGTCTCTGAGATGGCACCTGACGGGTACTCGTCCCGATCAAAGCCTTGTCTTCAGTTGTGGGCGGCAGGATATGGGCGCGGAGCGCAGACCGTCAAACGTGCCTCGTCCGGGCGCCCCTGGAACGGGGACGTCACGGGGCCAGGCCCGTCGCCTGTGCCGCGATCTCCTGCAGCTGCCGGGCGACGACCTCGTCAAGGCCTGCCGTCTCGCCCAGGCCCACCGGTGACCGGCCCGTGATGTCCGCGTACAGGACGCAGGCCACCAGGTACGTGCCCGCCAGCGCCGGGTGTGACCCGTCGTCCTGCCAGAGCACCAGCCCAGGCGCCTGGGTGAGCGCCTGCTGCCAGGCGTCGCCGGCGCGGATCACGGTCGCCTGGGTCGCGGTGCCCATCGCGTCATACCCGGCATCGATCTGCACCTGCATCCGAGCGTAGTCCAGGCCCATCTCCGGCCACCCGTCACGATGTGCCCAGGTCTGGAGGAAGAGCGGGATGGCGCCGGCCGCCCGCACGGACGAGACGAGCGAGGCGGCCGCGGGGATGGAGTGCTGCTGCAGCTCCATCGCGGAGGCAGGAGCCATGCTCTGCTCCTGCAGCACCACGTCCGTCCACTGGCTCCCGTGCAACGCGGCGTCCACGTCCGCGCTCTTGGCGAGGTCCTCCAGGTAGCCGCCCCCCGGGGCCACCATGCCCACCTCCACCGGGCCGCCGCCGCTGCGGACGAGCGCGGCGAAGACCTCCGGCAGCTCGTTCACGTACGTGTAGCTGTTGCCAAGGAAGAGGACACGCAGACATGGTGTGTTGAACGCGAGCGCACAGCCGGTCCCGTGCCGGAGCACGGCCCAGCCGCCCAGGCCCACCGCAACCATGATCGCGACCAGGGCGAGCACCCCGGTCACGGACCCCCGTCTGCGCATGGGCGCACGGTACGCCCAGGCGCGCGGGGCGTGGGATCACCCGGGCGAGGGGTTGGAGGGGAGGCGGGTGGCGCACGCAGGTGGCAGTCGAGCTGCCGCGCATCGGCTGCCGAGGTGGCGGAGCGGGTGAGATTCGAACTCACGAGGCTTGCGCCCGGCGGTTTTCAAGACCGCTGCCATCAACCACTCGGCCACCGCTCCACGGCCGAGGATAGCAAGATGGGCGAGTCGCCCCGCTCGCGGCCCGGCCGGTGGCCCCGGAGGGGTCCCTCGGCGATCCCCGGTACAGTGCGCGGGTGATCACCGCGCCCTACGCCGCCCGTCCCCTCGCAGACGGCCACCTCATCGATCTCCGGGATGTCGTCAAGGACTACCACACGGAGGCAGGCCCGTTCCGCGCGCTCAAGGAGGTCAGCCTCCAGGTGGACGCGGGCGAGTTCATCGCCGTCGTTGGCCGCTCCGGCAGCGGCAAGTCCACGCTGATGAACATGATCACGGGCATTGACCGGCCCACCGCGGGCTCGCTCGTGGTTGGCGGCACGGACCTCACGCGGCTCAACGAGAGCCGGATCGCGGAGTGGCGCGGCCGCACCATCGGCGTGATCTTCCAGTTCTTCCAGCTCCTCCCCACGCTCAACGTGGTGGAGAACGTGATGCTGCCGATGGACTTCGCGGGGCTCTGGACGCCGCGCGAGCGCCACGAGCGGGCGATGCACCTCCTCGAGCTCGTGGGCATGGTGGACCAGGCGCGCAAGCTCCCCGCGGCCACGTCCGGCGGCCAGCAGCAGCGCACCGCCATCGCGCGCAGCCTCGCCTGCGACCCGCCGATCATCGTGGCGGACGAGCCCACCGGCAACCTGGACGAGGTCACGGCCGAAGAGGTCTTCGAGCTGTTCGAGTCCCTGGTGGAGGGTGGCCGGACCATCGTGATGGTCACGCACGACCACGAGCTCGCCCTGCGCACGCGCCGCACGGTCCACATGGTGGACGGGCGGGTCAGCGACGGGACGCTGGACGCGGCCGTCCGCGCGTAGGCGCTACTCCCCGGCGACGGCGCCGGTCTGCGAGGGCGCGAGCGCGCGCCGCACCGTGGCCGCCAGGTCATCCGCCGTGAACGGCTTGGCGAGGAAGGGCGTCCCGGACGGCAGCATGCCCCCGCCGAACACCATGTCGCGCGGATAGCCGGACATGAACAGCACCCGCAGCCCCGGGCGCAGCTCCCGGAGCCGGTCCGCAAGCTCGCGACCGCTCATCGCGGGCATCACCACGTCCGTGAGCGCGAGCTCGAAGGGCGTCCCCATCTCGGCAAGCTCCACCGCGCCAAGCGGCCCATCGGCCTCCAGCACGGTGTGGCCCATCGCGCGAAGCGTCCGCGCGGTCACCACCCGCACCGCAGGCTGATCCTCCACGAGCAGGATCACCGCGGGACGCATCGTGATGGCGGGAGCCATGTCGGTCGTCGGCGAGTGCACGGGCACGCCCTCCGCGCGGGGCAGGAAGACGGAGAAGGTGGATCCCTCGCCGGGAGAGCTCGTGGCGCTCACGAAGCCACCACTCTGCGCGATCGCGCCCTCCACGGATGAGAGATTGAGCCCGGTGCCCGGGCGCCGGCGGCCGATCGGCGAGAAGAACGGCTCGAAGACGTGGGCCAGAACATCCGCCTCCAGTCCGGGCCCCGTGTCACGCACCGCGACGCGGACGTAGGTGCCGGGGGCGCCGTGATCGCCCAGCCTCCGGTCTCCGGCGGCCACCTCCTCCGTCGCGAGGTCGATCGCCACCCGCCCGCCCTCGGGCATGAGGTCACGGGCATTGACCACGAGGTTGACGATGACCTGCTCCAGCTGGGCACGGTCCGTGCGAACCGGCAGCAGGCTGCCGTCGGCGTTCAGCAGGACATCAACCCCCTCGGCGACCACGCCCCGCAACATGGGCAGGACGTTGACCACCACCTCGGTGACGTCCACCACCACGGGACGCAGCACCTGCCGACGTCCGAATGCCAGCAGCTGGCGCGTGATCTGCGCGGCCTTGCGGCCCGCCTCCTGGATCCCGGCGATGTCGTCCATGCGGGGGTCGTCCGCCGGCGTCTCCGAGGCGAGGAAGCCCGCGAACCCGTTGATCGCCGCAAGCAGGTTGTTGAACTCGTGCGCCAGCCCGCCGGCCAGGCGACCCACGGCCTCGGACCGCTGGGCGCTCTCGAGACGCGCCCTGGCCTCCGCCTGCTCGGTCACGTCCGAGACGGTTCCGCGCACGCCGGTGACGGCACCCGCGGCATCGCAGACCGCCTCGCCGCGGGCGATGACAGCCCGGCGGGTGCCGTCCGGCCGGACCAGCTCCAGGTCCAGCTCGTAGGGCACACCATCGGCGACGGTGGCCGCGAAGGCCGCCACCAGCCTCTCGTACGACGCGGGCGCGAAGAAGCGCTGCAGGCCCGTGAGCGGCGGCACGGGCCCTCCAACCTCCACGCCGTAGATGCGGTAGATCTCGTCAGACCAGGTGGCCACCGCGTCGGCAGAGTCCCACCGCCAGCTGCCGGTGCGCGCCATACGCTGGGCCTCGGCAAGCTCCCGCCGGCTCTCCTCCATGCGCCGCTGGGCCACGCGCTCGTCCGTGACGTCCATGACGAAGCCGCGCCAGCGCTGCTCAGCGGCGCCCTGGTCAATGTCCGGCTGGGACGCCACGCGGATGATGCGCCACTCGCCCCGCACCTGGATGCGCGCCTCCGCGAGGAATGGAGTGCCGGCCGCATGGGCGGCGCGGTTGGCCGCGATGAACCCGGCCAGGTCATCCGGGTGGATGCGGCCCAGGATGTTCGCCGGGTCGGCGATCACATCGGCTGGGTCCATGTCCAGGATCTCGCCGGCTCGCCGGCTCGCGTAGTCGAACCAGGCGTCGCCGCTCTCGTGCGTGTACGTGGTGTAGACGCCGAACGGCAGGCGTTCCACGAGGCGCTCGAAGCGGGCGTGGCTCCGGCGGAGGTCGTCCTCGACCTGGCGTCTCGCCGTGATGTCCAGGAAGGTGGTGACGACGGCGTCCGGCCGCGGCGCACCGATGCGAGCGACGGGCTCCGCGTCCACGGAGATCCAGGTGAGCGTGCCGTCCGGCTTGTGGACGCCCATCACCACGTCCCGGCACGGCCGGCCGGTGGCGAGCGTGACCATGGCGGGGTGCGTTTCGCCGGGGAACGGCGAGCCGTCCTCGTGGATGGCCGCCCACCGGGGATCCATGGAGGTCCGCCCGGACATCTGGTCCGCGGTCAGGCCAAGGATC
>CAIYZX010000038.1 GCA_903930745.1 uncultured Chloroflexota bacterium
CCCTGGGCCACCTGCACGTGACGCGCTGCGGAGTCGCAGTCGCCACCGGTGAGGTCGGCGCGCAGGAAGTCGATTCGGGCCCTGTGAGCCTCCGCACGAGCCTGTTCGAGGAGCATCTCCGCGAACCGGATGTGCACCGTCCGTCCGAGGGTCATGGCCTGATCTGCCGATCACTACCTCTTCGCGGGTCCTGGGCGTCCCGCGCTTGATGGAAGCATCGGCCGCGCAGGCTACCGGGGCTATCCCTCCGTGGTCCTCCCCCGTCCGGGGGCGGGGTCGTGGCCGGAACGGGGTCGGGGGCGGGGTGTTGGCGAGACGCAGGCCAGGAGGACCGGCTAGAGGTCCAGCATGGGGATCCTGACGCCGCGCTCCCGGGCGATCTCCACCGCGTGCTCGTAGCCCGCGTCCACGTGGCGCACCACGCCCATGCCCGGGTCGCTCGTGAGCACCCGGGAGAGCTTGCGCGCCGCGAGGTCCGTGCCGTCCGCGACGACGACCATGCCCGCGTGCTGGCTGTACCCGATGCCCACGCCGCCGCCGTGGTGGATGCTGACCCACGTGGCACCGGCCGCGATGTTCACCATCGCGTTGAGCAGCGGCCAGTCCGCGACCGCATCGGTCCCGTCCGCCATCGCCTCCGTCTCGCGGTTGGGGCTGGCCACGGATCCTGAGTCCAGGTGGTCGCGGCCGATGACGATGGGTGCCTTCACCTGGCCGCTGCGGACCAGCTCGTTGAACGCTAGACCCGCCTTGTGACGCTCGCCGTAGCCCAGCCAGCAGATGCGGGCGGGCAGCCCCTGGAAGGGCACGCGGGCCTCCGCCATCTCGATCCAGCGGCGCAGCCCCTCGTCCTCGGGGAACAGCTCCAGGATCGCGCGGTCCGTGCGCAGGATGTCCTCGGGATCACCCGAGAGCGCCGCCCAGCGGAAGGGGCCACGCCCCTCGCAGAACTGCGGCCGGATGAACGCGGGCACGAAGCCGGGATAGTCGAAGGCGTTCGCAACGCCCGCCTCCTGGGCCTGCGCCCGGAGGTTGTTGCCGTAGTCGAAGGCGATCGCGCCCGCCTTCTGGAACTCCAGGATGGCCTGGCAGTGCGCCGCCATCGCGCGCCGGCTCCGGCGCTGGTACAGGTCCGGGTCCTGCTCGCGCAGCGCCGCGGCATCGGCCACCGTGATCTCGTCCGGGACGTAGCCGCCCAGCGCGTCATGCGCGCTGGTCTGGTCCGTCACGAGGTCGAACCGCTCGCCGGCCTTCGCCCACATGGGCTCGATCTCCGCCGCGTTGCCCACGAGCGCGATGCTCTTGGCCACGCCGTCCCTCGCCCAGCCGCGGGCGATCCGGAGCGCCTCCGCCGGGTCGTGGGTGAGCTCGTCCACGTACCCGATCTCCAGGCGCCGCCGGGCGCGGTGCTCGTCCACCTCGATGGCGATGCAGACGCCCTCGTTCATCGTCACGGCGAGGGGCTGGGCGCCGCCCATGCCACCCAGGCCCGCGGTGAGCGTCACCGTTCCCTTGAGGGTGCCGCCGAAGTGGCGCCGGCCCGCCTCTGCGAACGTCTCGTACGTGCCCTGGAGAATCCCCTGGGTGCCGATGTAGATCCAGGACCCCGCGGTCATCTGGCCGTACATCATCAGGCCCTGGCGCTCCAGGTCGCGGAAGTGCTCCCAGTTCGCCCACTTGCCCACGAGGTTGGAGTTGGCGATGAGCACGCGCGGCGCCCACTCGTGGGTCCGGAAGACCGCCACGGGCTTGCCGCTCTGGACGAGCAGCGTCTCGTCGTCCTCCAGGCGCTGGAGCTCGCGGACGATGGCGTCGAACGCCGCCCAGCTCCGGGCCGCGCGGCCGGTGCCACCATAGACCACGAGGTGGTCCGGGTCCTCCGCCACCTCCGGGTCCAGGTTGTTCATGAGCATGCGCAGGACGGCTTCCTGCTGCCAGCCCTTGGTGGACAGGTCTGTCCCGCGCGGGGCGCGGACGGGGCGCGGACCGGGGGCCGCGATGCCCGTGTCTTGGGTGCTCACGGCGCGGAGTCTACGCCGCGCGGTGC
>CAIYZX010000039.1 GCA_903930745.1 uncultured Chloroflexota bacterium
GGGCAGGCTGGATCGGGCCCGGTCGCGCCTGGCTGCCACCGGGGCTTCCCTGACCGCGCTTGCGCCGGAGGCAACGCTGGCGCGCGGCTACGCCATCGTTCGACGGGGTGCCGATGGCGCCATCGTCACCATGCCCGCCCAGGCTCCGGCCGGGTCCGGCCTCACCATCCAGGTCGCGGGCGGCACCATCGGCGCAACGAGCCAGGGGGAGGCGCCGGCGTGACGGACGGCCAGCTGGGCGACCTCGTCATCTTCGTGGGCATCGTGGGCGTGGTGATCGTCGTGGGAGTCGCGATGGGTATGATCGTGGCCGGCCGCATCGACCGGCTGATGGCATCCCGACCGGATGCGACGGATGCGGCGGATGCGACGGATCAGCCGGCCGCGGATGACGGGCCATCCCCGGCCCCCGATGAGGAGACGAACCAGTGACCCAGCCTGCGGACGCCGCCGCCAACGCAGACGTGGACGCCCTGGCCTACGACGAGGCCTTCGCGGAGCTGGAGCGCGTCGTCGCGCGACTCGAGGCGGGCGGGGAGAGCCTGGAGGGGACCATCGCCCTCTACGAGCGTGCCGTGGCGCTGCAGCGCCGCTGCGAGCGCCTCCTCGACGGGGCCGTGCTCCGGGTACAGCAGCTCATGACCCGCCACGACGGGTCTGTGACGGCCACCGACGTCCGCGCGGAGGACGCGCAGGCCGAATAGGGCGTGGCGGGAACATCCTGCTACGATCGGTTATCACATTTGCCAACGGCGCACGACCAGCCCGATCCGCTGGGCCGCCCACGGCGAAGAACGTCACGACGCACCACAACGCGCCGTCCGGCCGTCGCAGGCCGGGAGACCAGCGCCACGCAACCAGGAGCTTCGCCAGTGCCGATCCTCGACCGCCTCAAGGACCCCGCGGAGCTGCGCGGCCTCTCCGAGGGTGAGCTGGAGCAGCTCGCCGGCGAGATCCGCGAGACGATCATCCGCACCGTCGCCAGCACCGGCGGCCATCTCGGGTCCTCGCTTGGCGTCGTGGAGCTCACCATCGCGCTGCACCGCATCCTCGAGTCACCGCGTGACCACATCGTCTGGGACACAGGTCACCAGGCCTACACGCACAAGCTGCTCACGGGGCGCCTGGACCGGTTCCCCACGCTGCGCCAGATCAACGGCCTGGGCGGCTTCCCCCGCCGGTCCGAGTCGCCGCATGACGTCATGGATGGCGGCCACGCCGGCACGGGACTGTCCATCGCGCAGGGCCTCGCCACCGCGCGCGACATGCGCCACACGATGGAGCGGATCGCCGTCGTCGTGGGCGACGCCGCACTGCTGTCCGGCCTCTCGCTGGAGGCGCTCAACGACATCGGGCATCGCCAGACGCAGCTCCTGATCGTGCTCAACGACAACGAGATGTCCATCAGCCCGTCCGTGGGCGCGCTGTCCAAGTACCTCTCGGAGATCAAGCTCTCCGCGGCCTGGCAGCAGGGCAAGGGCGTCTACGACACGGCGACCGAGCACATCCCCAAGGTGGGCCCGCGGCTCGTGGAGATGTCCCGCCGCCTCCGGCAGTCGGTGGCGTCCTTCGCGCAGCCCGGGCAGCTCTTCGAGGATCTCGGGATCACGTACGTCGGCGTGATGCCGGGTCACGACCGCAGGCTGCTCGAGGAGACCTTCCGGCGAGCATTGGCCCTCAACGGCCCGGTGCTCGTCCACGTGCGCACGCAGAAGGGCAAGGGATACAAGCCCGCCGAGACGGACCAGGTCTCGTTCCACGGTGCCGCGCTGCCGCCGATGGACCTGTCTCCTGCGGCGGACAGCCATGACCGCGTGGGTGCCAACGGCGAGGCGATGTCCTCCTCCGCCGCCGGTGGATCCTCGGTCACCGGGTCCCTCTCCCGCGATGCGGAGGAGGGCGCTCCGCCGTCCGCCTCAGTGATGGCCGACCGGCGCTCCCATGGGCAGCACCCGTCCGAGGCGCGCCCGGAGGCTCCGGCGTCCAAGCCGGAGGTTGACCCCCAGAACTCGCGCAGGATGCCGAACTACACGGCGTTCCTTGCCGCGGAGCTGGTGGAGGCCGCGAAGACGGACCGGCGCATCGTGGGCATCACCGCCGGCATGCCCACGGGCACCGGCATGAACAAGCTCCAGGCGGCGTTCCCCGACCGCTTCATCGACGTGGGCATCGCGGAACAGCACGCGGTGACCCTGGCCGCCGGCCTGTCGCTGGCAGGAATGCGCCCCGTTGTCGCCCTCTACTCCACGTTCCTGCAGCGCGCGTTCGACCAGACCGTGCACGACGTCTGCCAGAACGACACCCCGGTGATCCTTGCGGTTGACCGCGCGGGCCTCGTGGGCGAGGACGGCACCAGCCACCAGGGCATGTTCACCATCCCCGCCCAGCGGATGCTCCCGAACCTCGTGATCGCGTCGCCCCGGGACGAGCAGGAGATCCGCTCGCTGCTCCGCACAGCGCTCGCCCAGGATCACCCGTTCGCCATCCACTACCCGAGGGACGCCGGCTTCGGCGTCCCGGAGCGTGAGCCGGAGATCCTCCCGGTGGGTCGCGGCGAAGTCCTCCGCGAGGGGCGCGACGTGCTCCTCGTGGGCTTCGGGCCCATCGTCGCCCGCGCCATGGACGCCGCAACCGCGCTGGAGGCGGAGGGATGGTCCGTGGGCGTCATCAACGCCCGCTACGCCAAGCCGCTGGACCGCCAGCTCATCCTGGACCAGGCCCGCGGCAAGCAGCTTGTGGTCACGGTCGAGGAGAGCGTGGTGACCGGCGGCTTCGGCGCAGGCGTCCTCGAGGCCTTGGAGGATGCGCGGCTGGTGGACCCGGTGTACCGGTCCATCCCGGTGCGCATCGTGGGCATCCCGGGAGACCGGTTCGTGGACCACGGGTCCGTGACGGACCTGCGGAGGCTGCTGAGGTTGGACGCCCCGGGGCTCGCGGAGCAGGTGCGCGAGGCGCTTGCCGCCACCGGCGCCATCGCGTCCGTCCGGCCGGCCACCTCCGCCTGATCCCGTGGCACGCCATGCCGGGCCGCAGGCGCACGCGGGCTGTCCGGTATGGCACCATCGACGGCGATGACAGGTTCATCCTCCGGCCAGACATCCACGGTCATCCGGGAGACTCCCTCGGATACGCCCGTCCATGCCCGGCGCTGGATCGTCATCGTCTGGAATGACCCGGTCAACCTCATGACGTACGTGACGTACGTTCTTCAGAAGCTGTTCGGGTACAGCCACCAGCACGCGCGCAGGCTGATGCTGCAGGTCCACAACGAGGGACGCGCCGTGGTGGCGAGCGGCACGCAGGAGCGGTGCGAGCACGATGCGCAGCGCCTGCACACATACGGCCTCTGGGCCACCATCACGCAGGAGTAGGGAAGGCATGGCGCCGCGCGTCCCCGTGGCCCGGGTCGCCGGCGGGCGCTACGTCCTTTCGCTGGAGGCGGAGGAGCGCCGCGTGATGCGGTCGCTCGTCGGTCAGTTGGGGGACCTGCTCGACGACGCCGGGGACGGCGACGATCCGGCCCTTGGACGCCTGTTCCCGCCGCTCCGTCCGGACGACCCGGCCGCGGATGCGGAGCTGCGCGCGATGATCCGGCCGGACCTGGAGGATGCGCGCCGGAGGGCGATCTCGACCGTCACGGGGACGCTCGACGCCTCTGAGCTTGACGAGCCGGCAGTCCACGCATGGCTGAGCGTCTGCAATGACCTGCGCCTCGTCCTGGGGAGCCGCCTGGGCTTCACCGGGGAGGATGACCCGGAGCCCGCCGAGGACGCACCGGAGGCGTGGCCCACCATGGTCTTCCACTGGCTGGGGTGGCTGGTGGGCTGCCTTGTCGACGTGGTGGCCCCGGGTCTTCCGGCGCATCCCGACGACGCTTCGGACACGCCGGACGAGGCGCCGGAGGCGTTGGCGCCGGAGGGCTGAACAGCGGCAACCCCGTCGCACACGCGAGGCGGACGACGGGGTTGCTGCCGGTACCGGACCCAGTCCGGAGAGGGTTGCTCAGGCGGCGTTGCGCTTCCAGTCACCGGCCCGACGGCGCTGGACCACGTTGACCGAGCCCGAGGACGCCGTCGCCGCACCCGCGAGGGTGAACTGGCGGACGAGCTCATCAAGCTGCTGCGCCATCTGGGCCAGCGTGGCGGCGGACGCCACGACCTCCTCGGCCTGGGCGCTCATCTCCTCGGTGGCGGCGGAGACCTCCTCGGCGGCCGCGGAGTTCTCCTCGGAGACCGCGGCGATGGAGCTGATGCTCCGGGTGACCGAGTCGGAAGCCTGCGCCATGCGGGAGGCGTTGGAGCTGGTGTCGGAGACCACGCGGGCGATCTCGTCGGATGCGGCGGTGACCTGGCCCGCCGCAGCCCCGATGGAGGCGAGGGCGTCGAAGACACGGGTGAGGGCAGCATCACGCACCTGCGTGGCCTGGCCGATCTCCTCGATGGAGGCGGCGCCACGGCGACCGATCGCCAGGCCCGTCTCCACCTCGTTGGCGCCGGCGGACATCGCGGAGACTGCATCGGCCGTGCCCTGCTGGACCTCTGCGATGAGGGACGCGATCTCCTTGGTCGCCCGGCTGGAACGCTCGGCCAGCTTGCGGACCTCGTCCGCCACCACCGCGAAGCCCTTGCCCATCTCCCCCGCCCGGGCCGCCTCGATGGCGGCGTTGAGGGCGAGCAGGTTGGTCTGGGCCGCGATGTCGTCGATCGTCTCCACGATGGCGCCGATCTGCTCGCCCTTGGCTCCAAGCTCCGACACCTTGACCGCGGACTCGTCCACGGCGGTCTTGATGCGGGCCATGCCGTCCGCCGTCTCGCGGAGGGTCACCGTGACCTTTGAGAGCGCGGCAGCGGCGGCCTCGTTCGCGGGCTTGAGCTCCGCAGATGCCTGGTCGGTTGCCGTGAGGGCGGTCTGCATCCGGCTCACAGCGTCCATGCTCCGCCCGACGGCGGTGGAGGAGTCGGCGGCGCCGCGGCCCACGGACGAGATGATGGAGCTGAGCTCGCCAACGGCGGCATTGGTGTCGCTGGCCGCGCGGGCCTGCTCGGCGGTGCCGCCCGCGACCTGGCTGATGGTGGTGGCAACCTGTCCGGTGGCCGCACCGGTCTGGGTCGCGGCCTCGTTGAGCTGCTCGGAGGTCCGGCTGACGCTCTCGGCGGTCTCCTGGACCGTTGCGATGGCCTCGGAGAGGCCGATGCGGGCCTCGTTGTACGCGTCGATGGCCGCGACGAGCTTGTTGCGGAGCGCGTTCGTGTACTCGGCGGTCGTGCCGATCTCGTCCTTGCCGTACTTCGTGATCAGCGGGGTGACGGGCGTCACCTCGTACGTGAGGTCGTTGTCGCGGAACCGGGACATGCCCTCGGCGAGCCAGGTGGCGCACTTCTCGGCCAGCATGCCCAGCGTCGCCTGGACCTGCGTCACGCCCTTCAGGATCCGGCTGGAGAGCCAGAGGGCCAGTCCAAGCCCGAGCACCATCGCGACGAGCATCACGAGGATGACGACCAGGCGCGAGGACTCGAATGTCTCCGTGATCCTGGCGTTGAGCTCCTGCGCCGCAACGTCGTTGATCTCGATGAGCTTCTTGGTTGTCTTGTCCGCGACGAGGAAGCTCTCGACGGCCAGCACGTTGGCGGCCTTCGCGCCTGCTGCATCACCCGCGATGGCGGCGGTCCGTACGGCGTCGCGCTGGGCCAGGTAGGTCGCGTACTGCTGCTTCCATTCGGCAAGCGTGGCCGCCTCCTCGGTGGTCATCTCCGTCGCCTCGTAGGTCGCGATACGCGCGTCGATAAGCTCGCCGTCCTTGGCGATGTCGGCGGAGACCTGCGCCTGGACCTTCTGGTCGCCGGCGAAGATGATCCCGCGAAGGTTCAGCCGCTGCATGTCGATCAGGGCGTTGTCGATCTCGCCGAGCTGCCGGATCGGAGCCGTGCGGTCCCTGTACATCGAGCCGCCGATCGCATCCACGGCGGCGAGGTTGACGATGGAGAGGATCCCGAGGATGGCCATCCCGCTGAGAATGACGAGCGCGAGGCCAAGGATCTGGCCTCTGACTCCGAGACGCATCGCGTTGACTCCTTCGCGCCACGGCGCGCCTGCGTGGCCGGACCCGAGCACACGGCCTGTTGCGCGAAGGAGACACCCTGCCGGGGCGAATGGATAAACCCTGAGCGAGGGGGTATCAATTCCGAAAGGGGGGGGTCTCGTTTCGCACAAGCGCCGTATGAGCGGCGTGTGCCACGATAGGAGGCATGACGACAACCATCGCCAAGAGGATCCGCCTCGACCAGCTCCTTGTTGAGCGGGGGCTGGCCGACACGCGGTCGCGCGCGCAGGCGATGCTGATGGCCGGCAGGGTGCACGTGGGAACCGGTGA
>CAIYZX010000040.1 GCA_903930745.1 uncultured Chloroflexota bacterium
CCGTGGGCGATGGCCATGCCCAGCGACGAGCCCAGGCGCGCAGGCTTGACCATGAGCCTCGGGTCTCCACCCTCGGCGGCGAAGCCGTCCAGCTCCGCGAGGACCGCACCACGCTCGCGGGCCCAGCGCCCGGCGCGCACCTCCACCCAGTCCACCAGCGGCAGGCCCATGCCCCGGATCAGCCGCTTGAAGATGGCCTTGTCCATGCCGATGGCGGAGGCGGCAACCCCGGATCCCGTGTAGACGAGGCCCGCCGCCTCGCACAGCGCCTGCGCGGTCCCGTCCTCGCCGAACGGCCCGTGCAGCGCGAGGAAGACCACGGGCCGGACGGGCCGGTCCGCCAGCCGCTCGATGGCGACACCCGCGTCCATCGGACCCTCGGCGCCCAGCACGGCCGGGTCGTCGTAGGCGGCCTGGGGGCGCCCGTCGCGCCGGAACCCGTCCGGCAGGCGCCACCACTCGCCCGCGAGGTCGATGCACCAGGTCTCCACCGGGTACCCGTCCGCGGCCAGCGAGTCCGCGATGGCGGACCCGGACACGATGGAGACATCGTGCTCGGCGGACGGGCCGCCCAGCACCACGGCGACCGGGACGTCTGCAGGAACGTGCGCAAGCTCCGGGACGGGCATGTTCAGGCGGCCTCCTGCGGCGTGTAGGCCGACCAGTCGCCGGCGAGCTCGATCTCCAGCGCCAGGGTGATCCCGCAGCGCTCCTGCACCTGCGCCCGGACGTGCTCCACGACGCGTCTGACGTCGGTCGCGGTGCCGCCGCGGTCGTTCACGATGAAGTTGGCGTGCTTCTCGCTGACGACGGCGCCGCCCACACGATAGCCCTTGAGGCCCAGCTGATCGATGAGCCGGCCCGCGGAGTCGCCCGGCGGGTTGCGGAAGACGGAGCCCGCGGACGGGATCCCCAGCGGCTGGTGCTCGCGCCGCCACCGGCGGATCTCCTCCAGCCGGCCCTTGATTGCCACGGCGTCGTCCGGGCGGAGCCGGAAGGTGGCCCCAAGGACGATCTCCCGGGCCCCTGCCGGGTCCATCGCGTCCTTCAGGCGGCTGTGGCGATAGGCAAAGCGCAGCTCGTCCGCGGGGAGGGTCACCTCGGACCCGTCCTCGAGCAGCAGGGTGGCGGACTCCAGCACGGACGCGGTGTCACCGCCGTGCGCTCCTGCGTTCGCCCAGACGGCGCCGCCCACGGTGCCCGGGATCGCGAGGCCGTACTCCAGGCCGGCGAGACCCGCGGCCTGCGTCTCGGTTGCCGCCCGCGCCATCGGCACGCCTGCGTCCGAGACATACCGGTCGCGGTCCACGCGGCTCTCCTCCGCCTTGACGTGGATCACGAGACCACGGACCCCGGCGTCGGAGATCACCAGGTTGCTGCCTCGTCCAAGCAGGAGGAACGGGATGGCGCGCGCCCGCGCGAACCGGACGATGCCGCGAAGCTCGAAGGTGTTGTGCGCCACGGCGTACAGGTCCGCTGGGCCGCCCACGCGCATCGTGGTGAACCGGGCCAAGGGCTCGTCACGGGTGGCCTTGACGCCCAGCCGCCGGGCGAGGTCCGCCGCGACCCTGACCGCGTCGAAGGGCTCGCCCATCACGTCCGAGCCCCACGGGCGACAGCCTCGATGGCGGCGGCGTCCGGCAGCGCAGCGCGCCGGGCCACCGCGAGCACGAGGTCCGCCACGGCATCCGCCGCGCCCGGGCGGGCCAGGTCCCGAGCGGCCGCGGACATCTGCGCGTGGCGGGCCGGGTCCGCGAGGAGGCCGGCCACCTCCACGAGCCGGTCCGCGTCCAGCTCCTCGTCCTCCACCAGGATCGCGGCCCCCGCGGCGGCGAAGCCCTCGGCGTTGCGGCGCTGGTGACCCGAGGCGTGCGGGTACGGGACGATGGCGGTGGGCAGCGCGAAGGCCGCAGCCTCCGCTAGCGTGGAGGCGCCTGCGCGGCCAACCGCGAGGTCCGCGGCGGCCAGCGCGGCGGTCATGTCGTCGTGAAGGAACGGGTACGGGCGGTAGCGGTCGCGGAGCGCCTCGGGGAGCTGCTCGCGGGCGGCCAGGGCCGGGGCGTACCCGTCGTCGCCGGTCACGTGGATCACGCGGACCTTCTCCACGAGCCGCGGCAGCGCACCCGCCACGGCGTCGTTGATGCGCCGGACAGCCTGCGAGCCGCCGAAGACGAGGAGGATCCGTTCACCCGGCTTCGCGCCGAACCGCTCGCGTGCCTCGAGCGGGTCCACGCCCGCCACGGACCGGATGGGCGTGCCGGTGACGTACGTCGCGGGCCGGCCCAGCGCCACACCGGCCGCCGCCTCGCTCACGGCGATCGCCGTGGCCAGGCGCGCCACGAGGCGCACGCTGCGGCCCGGGACGGCGTTGCCCTCCCAGAGCACGGACGGGATGCGCAGGATGGTCGCCGCGACGAGCACCGGGATCGCCACGTAGCCGCCGGTGGTGAAGATCGCGTCCGGCCTGCGGAGGAGCATGAGGAGGAAGGCCTGCGGGATGGACAGCAGCAGGCGCAGCGGGTCCAGGACCAGGTGGATGTCACGCCCGGCCGAGCGCAGGGAACGCAGCAGCAGGCGGCGCAGCGGGATGCCGGCGCCCGGGACGATCCCGCGCTCCAGGCCCCGGTGGCCGCCGAGCCAGGCGAGGTCAGGCGCGCCGGATCGGGCGCGGAGCGATCGGGCGACGGCGAGGGCCGGGTAGATGTGCCCGCCCGTTCCCCCGCCCGCGATCAGCAGGCGCATCGTTCCAGGTCCCTTTCTCAACGGTCTCGCGCGAGATCGACAGCAGGATGCCCATCGCGGCGAAGCTGATCACGAGGCTTGAGCCACCCGCCGAGACGAACGGGAGCGGGATGCCCGTGACGGGGATCAGCCCAACGACGACGCCGATGTTGATGAAGGCCTGGATGCAAATCCAGGCGGTGATGCCGGCGGCCAGCAGGGCGCCGAACGTGTCCGGTGCGCCAAGCGAGGTCCGGATGCCCAGGTAGCCGATGGTGAGGAAGAGCCCGATGACGAGGACGCCGCCAACGAGGCCGAACTCCTGGCCGATGATCGCGAAGATGAAGTCGTTGAACGCGTTGGGCAGGTAGAGCCCGCCCGCCAGGCGGCTCTCGCCCAGGCCGGCCCCGAAGACGCCGCCGAGCGCGAGGGCGATGAAGCCCTGGACGCTGTGGAAGCCGTCCCCGGTTGCGTCCTTCCACGGATCCAGGAGGGTCGCGATGCGATCCAGCTGGTAGCCGTGCAGGAACCGGTTCAACACCACGGGAACGGCGACCGCACCGAGGGCCACCATGTGGAAGACGTTGGCGCCCGCGAGGAAGAACATCGTGAACGCCGTGAAGGCCAGGACGGACGAGGTGCCGAGGTCCGGTTCGACCAGGACCAGCATGACGACCGGTGCCACGATGGCGATGAACGGGATCGTGCCGCTGCGGAGGCTCTTGATGGCGACGCCGCGCTTCTCCATCCAGTGGGCGAGGTAGATCACGATCGCGAGCTTCACGAACTCCGCGGGATGCACCGCGGGCAACGGGCCAAGCTTGATCCACCGGGCGGATCCGCCCACCACGATGTTGATGTCGGGAACGAAGACGAGCAGGAGCGACGCGACGCCGGCGCCGAGCAGCACGACGGAGAGAGGCCGGAGGCGCCGGTAGTCCACGCGCATCATCACGAGCAGCATCACGAGTCCCACGGCCGCCCACTGGATCTGCGGCCCGACGATGGCGAAGGGGTCGTCGCGCTGGAGATAGGACTTGATGGCGGACGACGAGTAGACCATCAGGATGCCGATGGCGGCGAGTGCCACGGTGGCCACCAGGATCCCGTACTCGGGGTCATGGCGCTCCCGCTGGAGGGTGACCGTTGGCTTGACAGGCTCCCGGACCATGCTCCGGACCGACGTCAGCGGTGTGACGCTCACGTGGCTCCCCCTGCCTGCCGCTGCGCCTCGCGCGCGTCCTCGCGGTCCGCCGCGAGCCGGCCAACGGCGGCGGTGAACGCGCGCCCGCGGGCGGCGTAGTCCTCGAACATGTCGAACGAGGCGGCGGCGGGGCTCATCAGGACGGTGGCCAGCGTGCCCGGAGCGGCGCCCCCGAGCGCGAGGTGCGCGAGCGCGTCCGCGGTGGTCACGGCCTCCTCGAGCGTCTCCGCCCGGGCGGTCCGCGCCAGGCCGGCGTCACGGAAGAGACCCTCGAGCGTGGGGCCGCTCTCGCCGACCAGGACGGCGGCGTAGGCCGTCTCGCCGACGACGGCCGCGAGGCCGGTGAGATCCACGCCCTTGTCGCGCCCGCCCGCGATCAGGACCACCGGCGCCGGGAACGCCCGCAGCGCTGCGATGACGGCGTCCGGCTGGGTGCCCTGGGAGTCGTTGACGAATCGG
Source organism: uncultured Chloroflexota bacterium (assembly GCA_903930745.1). GTDB lineage: Bacteria > Chloroflexota > Limnocylindria > Limnocylindrales > CSP1-4 > CAIXZV01. The sequence continues at coordinate 4,385 of CAIYZX010000040.1, forward strand.
ACGCCGTCCACGATCCCGACGGGCTGGAGGCGGTGCTCCACGCCCGTGAATGCCGCGGCGGCGGTGCGGATGGCGTCCGGGGCGATGCCGAACATAAGGCCCACCGCGATGGCCGCAAGGGCGTTGCTGAGGTTGTGGCGACCCGGGATCCCCAGCTCGTCCGTGGGCATGATCGCGCCGCCCGGCCCCGCCTGGGCCACGCCGCCACCCGCGAGCGGCAGGCGCTCCACGGCGGCGGCCACGATCCAGCCGTCCAGGACGCCGATGCCGCCGGGCACGGGGGCGTCGTTGCGGTACAGGACCACGGGCGCCGTGCCCAGGCCCGCGTACCCTCCCACCACCGGGTCCTCGAGATTGAGCACGAGGGCGCCGTCCGGGTCCACCATCTCGGCGAGGCGGCGCTTCGTGCGGCGGTAGGCCTCCACGCTGCCATGGCGGTCCAGGTGGTCCGAGGTGACGTTGGTGTAGACGGCCACGGTGGTGCCGCGCGAGAGCGCCGGCAGCTGCAGCTCGGAGAGCTCCACCACCACGCGGTGGTCCGGCGTCAGCTCCGGCAGCCGCTCCACGAGCGGGGTCCCGATGTTGCCGCCCAGGATCGCCGGGTGCAGGGGGTCCGCCGAGAGGATCGCGTGGATCAACGACGACGTCGTGGTCTTGCCCTTGGTGCCCGTGACGCCGATGGTGGGCGCCGGGCAGAGGCGCAGGAAGAGATCGGACTCGGACACGAGCGCCGGCGCCCCGGGCTCACCTGCCGCGTGGGCGGCGACCAGGGCCTGGAGCCGGCCGCGCAGGCGGGGCTCGGTGGTGTTGTAGTCCGGCGTGATGGAGGGCGAGGTGGCCACGAGCGCGGCGCCCGCCCAGGTGGACGCCGGGTCCACGTCCGGGCCTGCCGCCAGCGTGATCGGACGGCCGCCCAGCTGGTCGATCGCCTTCGCCAGCTGGTCCGCGGACCGGCCGTCGTAGACCGTGACGCGCGCGCCCTGGTCGTGCAGGAACCGCGCGAGCGCGATGCCGCTCCGCGCGAGCCCGAGCACCGTCACCGGGCTCCCGGCCAGTGCGCCCGCCTTCACGGCGTCGAGCGTCAGCGCGTCGAGGTCGATCACGTCGGCGGTCACGGGCGTGCGTCCGTGCTCAGCGCAGCGCGTTGATGGAGGCCATGAAGAGCGTCACGCCCAGCAGGCCGGCAAGGATGCCCACGATCCAGAAGCGCAGCGTGATCTTCTCCTCGTCCCAGCCGCCCAGCTCGAAGTGGTGGTGGAGCGGGGCCATGCGGAAGACCCGCCTGCCGCCGGAGAGCTTGAAGTAGCCGATCTGGATGATGTCGCTCATCGTCTCCACCACGAAGATCAGGCCGATCAGCGGGAGCACCAGGATCTGGCCGGTGATCAGCGCGATGACCGCGAGCGTGGCGCCCAGCGCGAGCGACCCGGAGTCGCCCATGAAGACCTGCGCCGGGTGGACGTTGAACCAGAGGAAGCCCAGCAGGGCGCCGATGATCAACGCGCACAGCAGCGCGATGTTGGGCTGGGACGGCACGTTGAGCAGCGCGATGATCATGAAGCTGACGAACGCGAAGGCGAGCGTGCCGCCGGCGAGGCCGTCCAGGCCGTCCGTGATGTTGACGCCGTTGGAAGAGGCCACGATGGCGAAGGCCGCGAAGGGGACGTAGATCGCCGGGTCCACTGCCACGTCGCCGACGAACGGGACGCGGATGCCCGTGATCTGGTACGTGCTCTGGATCTGCCAGGCCGCGAAGACCGCCACCACCGTCTGCCAGAGGAGCTTCTGGCGGGCGGAGATCCCCTCACCGGTGCGGGCGTTGAGGTAGTCGTCCACGGCACCCAGCAGGCCAACGAGGCCCAGCGTGGCGAGCGGCGCGATGATGCCGCCCTGGACCGGCCCGCGCAGCGCGACGTAGATCCCGAGGACCACGAGGATCAGCAGGAGCCCGCCCATCGTGGGCGTCCCCCACTTCACCATGTGGCTCTGCGGTCCCTCCTCGCGGATCTGCTTCGCGAAGCCAAGGTGGCGGAGCAGCCGGATGTACGCCGGCATCATGATCACGACGAGCGCGAACGCGAGCAGCAGGCCCTGGATCAGCTCGAGATTCACGCGCGCTCCTCTGCTCCACCGAGGGCCGTCACCAGCCCGTCCACCACCCGCTCCAGCTCCACGCCGCGGGATGCCTTGACCAGGATCACATCACCCGGAACCAGCCGGGGGACGAGGGCAACCACCGCCGCGGCGGCGTCCGGCGCGGGCAGGATGCGGTTGGCGGCGAGGCCGCCATCCGCGGCCGCCTCCACGATGCCACGGGCGGCACCTCCGGGGAGGCCATCCACGACGACAAGCAGGTCCAGGATTGCCGCGGCCGCGGCGCCGACGCTCCGGTGGCCCTGCTCGTGGAGGTCGCCCAGCTCGCGCATCTCGCCGAGGACCGCGATGCGCCGGCCGGGCAGGCCGCCGAGGAGGTCCAGCGCCGCCGTCACGGAGCCGGGAGAGGCGTTGTAGGCGTCGTCCACGATCGTCACGCCGCCCGCGCGCAGGACGACGGACCGATGTGGCGCGGCAGAGGCGGCGGCCAGGCCCGGTGCGATCCCGTCCAGCGTCATGCCCGTCGCGAGTCCCGCGGCCGTCGCGGCGAGCGCGTTGTGGACGGCGAGGCGGCCCAGGGCCGGGATCTCGGCGTCACGCTCCCCCGCCGGGGTGACGAGGCGGAAGGCCATTCCCTCGAAGCCGCGGGCCGTGACCTGCTCCGCTCGCACATCGGCGTCCGGGGCGAAGCCATAGGTGACGGTGCGGGCGGCCGTGCGCGTGGCCATGCGGCGGACCCGGGCATCGTCCGCGTTGAGGATCGCGATCCCGCCGTCGGCGGCCGCGGGCAGCGCCTCCACCAGCTCCGACTTGGCGTTCTCGATGGCGTCCAGGCTGCCGATGCGCGAGAGGTGGACCGGCTGGACGGTGGTCACGATGCCGATGGACGGAAGGGCGATCGCCGCGAGGTCGCGGATCTCGCCGCCCGTGTACATCCCCATCTCCAGGACCAGCGCCTCGTGCTCCGGGCCCAGCCGCAGGACCGTGAGCGGCAGGCCCACCTCGTTGTTCTGGTTGCCCTCGGTCTTGAGGAGGGCGAACCGCCGGGCGAGGACGCCGGCGACGGCCTCCTTCGTGGACGTCTTGGCGATGCTCCCCGTGATGCCCACCGTGAGCGGGGAGAAGCGGCGGCGCCAGGCGGCGGCCACGGCGTGGAGCGCGCGCAGCGTGTCCGGCACACGGACGATGGTCACGTCACCCAGGGCATCCAGCGCGGGCTCGTCGCCCTGCGGGTCACGCGAGACGAGGAGCGCGGCGGCACCCGCGGCAACGGCGGCGGCCAGGAACCGGTGACCGTCCGTGCGCTCGCCCGGGAGCGCGACGAAGAGGGCGCCTCCGGTGGCAAGGCGCGAGTCCACGGCCCCGCCCCGGATCGGACGCGAGGAGCGCTGCACGAGGAGACCGCCGGTGGCCGCCACGAGGTCGTCGGCGGTCATCCCGGGAGCGGTCGCGGAGGCGCCGGTTGCGCGCGTCACGGGTTCGACGCCTTCGGCGTGGGATCCGGTGAGGGATCGGCGGCACCGCCCCCTGGCTCGGCCTCGCTCCCCGACGCCGGGTAGATCGTGGTGGCCGGCGACTGGTGCGTCTCCGGGACGAGGTCCGGGATGTTGATCGCATCGTGGGCGATGCGCCGGAACAGCTCGAAGGACATCACGGGCATCTCCAGGTGGCCCAGGCGGACCACGGTGGGCGTGCCCTCCTCGATCCGCACCGCGACCACGAGGTCCGGGTGCGCCTTCGTCCGCGCGATGTAGCCAACGAACGAGTAGTTGAACAGGTTGACCTTCCACGCATGCCTCTTCGCGTCCCAGATCTGCGCGGTGCCGGTCTTGCCGCCCACCTCGAAGCCCGGGATCAGCGTGCGCGTCCGGTAGAAGTCCACGGAGCTCACGACATGGCTCATGAGCTTGACCAGCGTCCCGGAGAGGTCCTCGTTCATCACGCGGCCCTTGGTGATCGGGGATGTCTCCGTCTCCCCGATCGTGCGCACGACCCGAGGCTGGACCAGCGTCCCGCCGTTGAGCATGGCGCCGTACGCCTGCGCCAGCTGGATCGGCGTCACCGCCACGCCCTGCCCGAACGACGCGTTGGCGAGGTCGATCTCCTGCCACGGGGTCTTCGCGGGGTCCCGGAGCAGGCCCGGGACCTCGTTCGCCACGTCGATCCCGGTCTTCGCACCGAAGCCCAGGGACGTCCAGGTGGAGAAGAGCCGCGCGGAGGCCGAGTCCGTGTCCTTGCCCAGCATGAAGGCCACCTTGGCGGCCACCACGTTGCGCGACATGGCGATCGCGTCCTGGAACGTCATCATGCCCTTGGCCTCGTGGTCGGCGTCGTCGATCCTGCCGCCATCCACCTTGAGGGTGCCCGTGTCCTTGACCTGCGTCTTCATCGTCACCACGCCGTCGCCCAGCGCGGCCGTGGCGGTCATCATCTTGAAGACGGAGCCCGGCTCGTAGACCGTGGAGACCATCGGGTCCACGAAGCGCCCGGGGTCATCCGCGGCGACGGCCTGGTAGCTGTTCGCGTCGTAGGACGGGTAGCTGGCGTAGGCGAAGACCTCGCCCGTGTACGGGTCCATGACGACGGCGCTGACGCGCTTGGCACGGTCGGCGATCCAGGCGCTGAGCAGCTCCTGCTCCACCGCCACCTGGAGGCCGGCGTCGATGGTGAGCGTGATCCCCTGCCCCGCGTACCCCTGCTCCAGCACCTGCGAGGTGTCCGGGACGGGGTTGCCCGAGGCATCCTTCTGTGCAGACACCACCGTTGGCATCCCGGCGAGCTGGTCCTGGTAGAACTGCTCCACGCCGTACTGGCCCTTGCCGTCGCGGTTCACGAAGCCAAGGAGATGCGCGGCCAGGGTGGTATGCGGACCACCACCCGGCTGGGGGTAGAGGCGCACGGACTGCGGCTCCAGGATGAGCCCGGAGAGCTGGGCGTCCTTGCCCGCGGACATCGCCCGGATCCGGTCGGAGATGGCGGGGTCGAGGTCGCGGGCAAGGACGGTGTACTGCTTGGTCGAGGCCATGCGGGCGGTGAGGTTGGCGGCGGCATCGCCCTCGAGGCCCAGCAGCTCCACGAGTCTCGCCGCCACCTCGGCACGCCGCTCGGGAGTCAGGAGCGACGGGTTGGCGGCGAGCCGGTCTCGCGAGACGCTGGTGGCAAGGACGACGGTGCCGGTCCGGTCGTAGATGGCCCCCCGCTCGGCGGGGATCTCGTAGCGCATGGACGACTGCTGCCGCGCCATCGCGGCCAGGTCGTCGTGCCGGACCACCTGCCAGTACCCGAGGCGCACGCACAGCGACCCTGCCACCAATCCGAAGATCAGCAGGAGGGCGATGGAGCGCCCGCGGGAATCGGTCCGGCCGAGCATCGCGTGGGTCGGTCGCTACTTGGCGGGAATGATGACGGGCTCGGGCAGCGGGCCCATGCCGGCGTCGATGGCCTGCTTCCGGATCGCGGGTGCCTTGCCGAGCCGGTTCAGCTCGGTTCGCAGGTCCTCGACCCTGCCCTCGAGCAGGGTCCGCTCCGCGGCGAGCCGGTCCATCTCGTAGCCGGTGGCGGAGACGCGCACGTCCTGGGAGAGCGAGAAGAAGGCCCCGGCGAAGGCGACGACGATGACGGCGAGCAGGATCGACACGCGGGAGGAGCCACGCCGGGCGCGCACGGCGGCGCGGGCACGGCGGCGCGGCAGCGGCTGGGCGTCCGGACGGACACGCGGCAGCTCCGGCAGACGCGGAAGGACGATGGTGCGCGCCGGGCGTGCACCCTGGTAGACGGCCACGACGATCAGTCGCCCAGCGCGAAGTGCAGCCGCGGCGTGCGCGGGTCCATGAAGCCGAAGCGGTCCGCGATGGACGCCGGCGCCATGTCGTCAAGCTCAAGGTCCAGCTCGGACGGCACGTGGTCGCGCTGGCGGCGCTCGTGCAGCTCGTGCTGGCGGCGGCCGTAGCTCTTGCGGCGGTTGCTCTGGTGACGCTTGCTCACGGGACTCCTCCTCCGTGGGCCGGGCCTGCCCGGCCGTCCGTGGCCGGGATCAACGTTGCACCTGGGACCTCGCGCTCCAGCGGCCTGGGCGGCGCGGGGTGCCCCCGGTTCCTCCTCGCTGCTCCAGTGCCTCCTCTGCTAGGCCGCGAGCCGCTCGGCGGCCCGCAGGCGGGCGCTGCGCGCCCGGGGATTGGCCTCGATCTCGGCGTCCGTCGGCACGAGGGACGGCCGGGTGACCAGGCGAAGGCGCGGCTTGTGGCCGCAGACGCAGATGGGGGCCTCGGGTGCGCAGACGCAGCCCCGGCGCTCGGCATCGAGGAACCGCTTCACGATCCGGTCCTCGAGCGAGTGGTACGAGAGGACGACGAGGCGGCCGCCCGGCCGCAGCAGGTCCAGCGCCGCCGTGAGCCCCTCGGTCAGGGCATCCAGCTCCTCGTTCACCGAGATCCGCAGCGCCTGGAAGACGCGCGTGGCGGGATGGGTACGGCGCGGCTGGCGCGGGTTGCCCGGGACGAGGCGCTCCACGAGCGCGGCAAGGTCCTCGGCGGTCTCCACGGGTGCGGAGGCGCGCGCCGCCACGATGGCCTTGGCGATCTTCCAGGCGGCGGGCTCCTCGCCGTACTTGCGGAAGAGCGCCGCGAGATCGTCCGCGGACAGGGTGGCGAGCAGCTCCGCGGCCGGCACGCCGCGGGTGACATCGAAGCGCATGTCCAGCGGCCCGCCGGCGCGGAAGCCGAAGCCCCGGTCGCGGTCCGCCAGCTGGTAGGACGAGAGGCCGAGGTCGAAGAAGGCGCCGTCCACCTGGGCGAACCCAGCGGCGGGCGCCACGTCGGCGAGCTCGCGGAAGTTGCCCTGGCGCAGGACGAGGCGGTCGCCGAAGCGGGCCAGCCGTGCCCCGACGCGCTCGATCGCGAGCTGGTCGGCATCAAGCCCCAGCACGCGGCCGTCGGGGTTGGCGGCCTCCAGGATCCGCTCGGTGTGCCCACCGCCGCCGAGCGTGGCGTCGACATGGAGGCTGCCGGGCGCGGGGGCCAGGGTCTCGAGGACCTGGTCCGGCATCACCGGCGTGTGCCCTACCTCCATCTCTCCTCCACGAGTCGGTTGCGGATCCCGAGCGGACCCTGGAAGCGCATGTGGTTCGACGTCAGATCCCCAGCCCGGCGATGGCCGCCGCGAAGGCCGACGGATCGTCAAGCGCCTGGCTGTACTCCTCCCAGCGGGCGGGTGCCCAGATCTCCGCGTGGTCGCGGGACCCGAGCACCAGCGCCTCGTCCTCGAGGCCGGCGAAGCTGCGCAGGCCCTGCGGGACGAGCACACGGCCCTGGCCGTCAAGCTCTGTCTCGAAGGCACCGGCGAACAGCTGGCGCTGGAGCAGCCGAGCGTTGTGGTCAACCATGGGCAGCCCGGCCAGCTTCGTGGCCAGCGCCTCCCAGGCCGGCATCGGGAAGATCGCGAGGCAGCTGTCCAGCCATCGCGCGACCACGCAGCCACCGTCGAGCTTCGCGCGGAAGCGGGCCGGAACGGCAATGCGTCCCTTCCCATCCACCGCGTGGCGGTACTCGCCGGTGAACACGTTCCCCGTCACCCCTGACGTCGGGTGGCGCCCGGTGGACCGTTCAACCAGGGAATTCGGCCCCGTTACCGGGTTCGATGCCCCACTTTCCACCACTTTGCGCCACTTCTGGGCATCATAGCGCCACGTGGAGGCCCGTCAATGGGCGAAATCGGCGATCTGCGGCTCGGAGGCGCGGCGAAGCACCACCTGTTCAGGGGGGTGTTGCGAGGCGTGCGCAGGCGCGGCGGAGGCAAGCCGTGGGCGCGATGGCACCCAGGGAGCGTGCAGTGGGGTCGCGGAGGGGCGTGGCAGGGCGCCTGTGGCCCCGGCGTCAGACCCGGACCGGCCGGGGACGTGCGGCCCTAGCGGGTGGGCGGCGGCATCCGGATCTCGTCACCCTTGCGGATGCCCTGGGTCCGGTACTGCGGGTTCCACTCGTAGATGACGCTGAGCTTGATGCCGAACCAGCTGGCGATGCTCGAGAGGTTGTCGCCGGTGCGGACCGTGTAGATCCAGCAGCCGTCCTGGTCCGGGCACGGGACGAGCACCGCGTACCGGTCCGATGTCGCGGCGGGCGAGGGCGCCGGCGTCGCGGGCGACGGCGTGGGGGTGGCCGGGGCGGCTGTGGGCACCGGGCTGGGGCTCGCGGTGGGGACCGGTGACGGCGACGGTGTGGCGGGCGCCGGGGTGGGCGACGGCGCCTCCGTGACGGGCGGCGCGGTGGGCTCCGGGGACGGCGTGACCACGACGGCCACGGCGGACGGCGAGTCCGATGGCATCACCGGCATCTGGAGACCGCCCCGCTGGAGCACGAAGCCCAGCGAGACGCCGGCGGACAGGACAAGGATCGCCAGTGCGGCGACGGTGGCCTTCGGCACCCTCGGCAGCGCTCCACGGACCGCCATCGTGGCGTCCGGCTCCGGCGCTGCGGCGCCACGGAGATAGCGGGGGCAGTCCGCGTGCGCAGACCGCAGGCAGAGCAGCTCCTGCTGGCGAAGGGATTGCGGTCGCGGCTCACCGATCGCCACGCAGACGTGCTGCTCGAGCGGACCACGATCGGGCGCCACCAGCTCGCCGTCCGGCCGGGCCAGGCGCAGGAACGGGCAGACGGACGGATCGGCGGCGCGATCGCCGTCGATGGCCAGCAGCGCCAGCGGCTCGTCGTCCTGGCCCGGCGCCACGGTCAGGTGCTGGGGAGCAACCCCGTCCTGGGGGCTCGCGCCACGCGGATCGGCGTCGGATCCCGCCACATCCGCCGGGGCCGCTGCGTCGGTCGGCCGCTCGCCGGCCGGCTGCTCGTCCAGGGTCAGGCTCCTCGTTTTCCCACGGCCCGCTGCCGCGACTCCTGCATCGAGTCTAGTACCTGTGGATGCTTGTCCGTGGCGAATCGACGGTGCTAGGCTCCGCGCCGCAGCCGGTGACGCGGGGGTGCCCGCGCTACAGTTGTCCCTGCTGATCCGCCGGGAACGTATCGAGCACGAGGTCCATGGCGCTGACCGTCGCCACCACCGAACACGCACGGGGGCCCGAGGGGGATGCGTCGCGCCTTGCGCCGCATCGGATCAAGCGCTGCACGTTTCGCCGCCTCGTGAGCATCGACCGGCCGAACGAGCGGGTCTACGAGGTGGAGTGCCTCTACCCGGACCGCCGCGTGCCCATCCCCCTGGGCGACCTGGACTCGTGCCTGCCCATCTGCAACGCCTGCACCGCCGCGCACATCTTCCGCGCGGACGAGGACTGACCCGGACCATTCCGGGCTGCGGCGAGGGCTGAGGCGCCAGCGAGGCGGCCTGTAAGCCGAGTTCTGTCCCGCAACCTCGCGGTCACGGGGACGGTCATCCATCTGAGGCCGCCGGTTGCCCGACGGCTCATGCAGCCGACCCGAGGGCTGGGCAGCGCGCCTCTCCCCCCGGCGAACCGGGGTTGCACCCTCCTATTTGGCCTTGCTCCGGGTGGAGTTTGCCGCGTTTCACTCCGGCCCCAAGGGGCCGGCATCGTCACTGTGGCACTGGTCCTCGCCTCGCGGCGGACGGGCGTTACCCGCCACCCTGCGCTGTGGAGCTCGGACTTTCCTCACGCCGGCCCCGGGTTGCCCCGGTGACGGCGCGCGACCGTCCGGCCGCCTCGCTGGCCCAGGAATTCTACGCGCAGCGCCCCGGAGGTCAGCCGGCAGGCGCGTTGAACAGCAGCACCGTGCCGTTGGCGCCCGTCAGGCGCAGCTGGCCCGTGCCGGTGTCGATGGCGAACAGCAGCCCGCCGGTGAAGACGCCCATCACGGCCGTCTCCTGGGCGCCCACCAGTCCCTCGCACAGCATCAGCGTCGTCTGCATGGGGCCGATGACGAGACGGTTGCCCTGCACCTCGAACGTGCCCCCGGCGGCATTGCAGCCCGTCTGGAGCTCGAATGCGCCGTTGGCGTGAAAGGTCACGCCGCCGGGCGCCGCGGGCGCAGCCCCACCAACGGAGGCCAGCGTCCACGACTTCTCCGCTATCACGTCCAGCGAGGACATGCACGCGGCGGCAACCAGGGTGACGATGGCGAGGAGCGCCAGGCGGCGCAGGGCGGCGTGCATGGCGCCGATCATAGGAGGGCACGGACCTCGTGCGCCACGGCGCGGGCCAGGGCGGCATGACCCGCGGGCGTCAGGTGCACGCCGTCCGCGGGATCCACCTCCGCGATGGGTGAGGCGTCGAGGAACGCGGCCCCGCCGGTGGCCGCCACGATCCGGTACAGCTCCCCGAACCGGGCGCTCTTGGCCGGCGCGTCGCCGAAGCCCCAGATCTCCGTGCGCTGGTCCCCGGCGAGCACCGGCGGCGGGGCGATGAGCAGCACCTTCGGCGCCGCGCCGTCCGGACCGGCGCCGGAGGCAGCGATGACGTCCAGGAGAGCGGAGACACCCGCGGCGATCTCCGGCGCGGACCGCGCGAAGATGGTCTTCGTGTCGTTGGTGCCCAGCATCAGCACCACCGCGTCGATGGGCGCATGCGAGGCGAGACATGGCCCCAGGTAGGTGCGGCCGTTGCGGTCCGGCATGTAGGGGTCATCCCACGTGGTGGTCCTGCCGTTCAGGCCCTCCGAGATGACCTCGACGGACGGCCCCAGGAGCGCGGCGAGGACACCCGGCCACCGGACGTCCCCGGGGTAGCGCCCGCCCGTTGCCTGGTCAAAGCCGTGCGTGTTGGAGTCGCCGTAGCAGAGCACCACCGCCATGGGGGCCGCCTCCTCGTCCGTGTGCTGTGTCTGTCCTGCGTGTCCGCGCGCGGCGCGAAGCCTACTCCGCGGGAGCCACGCGGCGGGCGCGAGCGACGCGCATCGGGCCGCCCGCGGCGACCCGGTCCAGCGCCTCGTTGGCGAGCCGGTCCGCGGTGGAGTTCTGCTCGCGCGGCACGTGCGTGGCGGACCAGCGCCGGAACCGGCCCAGGAGCGCCTTCGCCTCCGCGTGCAGCGGGGCCAGCTTGGCGTCCTTGACGCGCCACCGCCCGTGGAGCTGCTCCACGATCAGCTTGGAGTCCAGGTAGAGGTCCACCACCTCGGCGCCCAGGCGGTGGGCGAGCTTGAGCGCCTCCACGACGCCCGTCCACTCGGCCACGTTGTTCGTCTGGATGCCCAGCGCTTCGCTGATGGTGGCGTCAGGCGGCGCGGACGGCGAGCGCGCGTCCGAGCGGGACCCGTCGATGAGCGCGGCGCCAAGGGATGCCGGCCCGGGATTGCCCCGGGCCGCGCCGTCCGTGCGGATGACCAGGTGCGGGATCACCGGGAGCGCAGGCTTCGCGGCCCCCGCTCCCGCCCCCTCCCCCGTTCCGCTCAGGAACGCTTCCCCACGATCGCCGAGGAGACCTCGAGGATCGCCTGGGTGATGTGGATGCCACGCGGGCATGCGTCCGTGCAGTTGAAGATCGTCCGGCAGCGCCAGACGCCGTCCTTGTCGGACAGGATCTCCAGCCGCTCGTCCGCGCGGTCATCCCGCGTGTCGAAGATGAAGCGGTGGGCGTTGACGATCGCCGCCGGGCCCACGTACTCGGGCTTCGCCCAGAAGGACGGGCACGAGGTGGTGCAGGCCGCGCACAGGATGCACTTGGTGGTGTCGTCGAACCGGTCGCGGTCGTGCTGGCTCTGGCGGCGCTCGCGGACCGGCGGGATCGCCTCGTTCTGGAGGTACGGCTGCACGCTCCGGAACTTGGCGAAGAACTCCTCCATGTCCACCACGAGGTCCTTGAGGACGGGCAGACCCGGCAGCGGCGCCACCGTGATCTTCTTGCCTCCCAGCTGGTCCACGCGGATCTTGCAGGCGAGCCGGTTCCGGCCGTTGATGAGCATCGCGTCTGAGCCGCAGACGCCGTGCGCGCAGGACCGGCGGAACGTGAGGGTTCCGTCCTGCTCGTACTTCACGCGGTGCAGCAGGTCCAGGACGCGGTCCATGGGACCGGCCTCAACCCGATACGTCTCCTCGTGGGGCTTCTGGTCGCGCTCCGGGTCAAAGCGGAGGATCTTGAGCTCAACAGTCATCGTTCTGCTCCCCCGCCCTAGTAGACACGCGGCTTGGGCTGGAACTTGGTGATCGTCACCGGCTTGTAGGCCAGGTTGATCGCCCCGTCCGCGCCCTTGGTCGCGAGGGAATGGGAGAGGAAGTTGACGTCGTCACGCTCCGGGAAGTCCTCCCGGCTGTGCGCGCCGCGACTCTCCTTGCGGTTGATGCAGGCGGCGACCATCGTCTCCGCGCAGTCGAGCAGGTAGCCCAGCTCGCGCGCCTCGAGGAGGTCCGTGTTGAACGTGGTGCCCTTGTCGTCAACGCTGACGTTGGCGTAGCGCCCGCGCAGCTCCTGCACCTTGTCCCGGGCCCGCTCGAGGCCCTCCGCGGTGCGGTAGACGCCCGCGTCGTCCATCATCACGTCGGCCAGCTCCTTGCGGAGGGCCTCCTTGCGCTCGCCCTTGGCACGGCCGCGGATCGCCTCGATCTCGCCACGCACGGCCTCCGCCGCGTCGTCCGCGATCTGCGGCGTCCCAACGCCCATGATGTCCCTGGCCATCTGCCGGCCGGCCCGCCGCCCGAAGACCAGCAGGTCCACGAGCGAGTTGGTGCCGAGGCGGTTGGCGCCGTGGACGGACACGCAGGCGGTCTCGCCCGCGGCGTAGAGGCCCGGCACCACGGTGTTGTTCGCGTCGCGGACCACCTGGGCGAAGACGTTCGTCCCGATGCCGCCCATCGCGTAGTGCGCCGTGGGCTGGATCGGCACCGGCTCCGTCAGCGGCTCCACGCCCTGGTAGACCCGGGCGAAGTCCGTGATGTCCGGCAGCTTCTCCTCGATGACCTTGCGGCCGAGGTGGCGGACGTCCAGGTAGACGTAGTCCTTGCCGTTGATGCCGCGGCCGGCCCGGATCTCCTGGTAGATGGCCCGGCTGACCATGTCGCGCGGCGCCAGCTCCATGAGCTTCGGCGCGTAGCGCTCCATGAACCGGAAGCCGTCGTTGTCCAGCAGGTAGCCACCCTCGCCGCGTGCGGCCTCGGACAGCAGGATGCCGATGCCCACGATGCCGGTGGGATGGAACTGGTAGAACTCCATGTCCTCCATCGGCACGCCGTGCCGGTAGGCCAGGGCCACGCCGTCGCCCGTGAGGCTGTAGGCGTTGGAGGTCACACGGAACATCCGGCCGAAGCCGCCCGTGGCCAGCAGGACCGCCTTGGAGCGGAGCGTGACCAGCTCGCCGTCGGCGATGCGGTAGGCCACCACCCCGGCCGCACGGCCGCCCGCGCCCAGGTCCCCGCCCTCGGTCACGAGGTCCACGACGTGGTACTCGTCGTAGAACTTCACGCCGTGCTTGAGGCACTGCTGGTAGAGGGTCTGCAGGATCATGTGGCCGGTGCGGTCCGCCGCGAAGCAGGCCCGCTTGACCGGTCCCTCGCCGTAGTTGCGGGTGTGCCCGCCGAACCGGCGCTGGTCGATCCTGCCGTCCGGGGTCCGGTTGAACGGGAGCCCCATGTGCTCCAGCTCGATCACCGTCTCGATGGCCTCGCGGGCGAGCACCTCGGCCGCGTCCTGGTCAACCAGGTAGTCGCCACCCTTGATGGTGTCGAACATGTGCCATTCCCAGTGGTCCTCCTCCTGGTTGCCGAGGGCGGCGCAGACGCCACCCTGCGCGGCACCGGTGTGCGACCGCGTGGGATAGAGCTTCGTGAGGACCGCGCTGTTCACGCCCGCCTTGGCGAGCTCCAGCGCAGCCCAGAGGCCGGCGCCGCCGGCGCCGACGACGAGGGCGTCGTGGTCGAGGATCATGACGGCACCTTGACGGCTTCGGGGAAGGACACGAGCGCCATGGTGCCCATCGCGAACAGGAAGATCGCGAGAAGGTAGAGCGCCATGATCAGGAAGGTGCGGAGGCCGCCCTTCGTGTAGTCCTGGACCACCGTCCGCATGCCCATGAAGGCGTGGAAGACGACCAGGGTGAGCATCATCCAGTCCACGGTGCGCCACGCGGCGCCGGACCACCGGGCGGCGATCCAGTCGCTCGTCTGGATGGCCGGGTCGTAGATCAGGTGGACGATGGTGAAGTGGGCGATGACAAGGACGAAGAGGCCCAGCGCCGAGAGGCGCATGAGGTACCAGACGGCCGTGTCCCAGCCCCCGCCCTGCGGGCGTGCCTTGCTGGAGCGGGTGGACATGCTCATGACGCGCCAAACCTGAAGGGCGGCTCCATCCCGAAGGCCGGGGCCATGATCTGGATCACGAACGGCAGCCCGATGACCACGAAGACCACCCAGACCCCGTACCAGAGCTGCTTGTGGTGGCGCGTGGTGGCAGGCCAGAAGTCCATGATGATGATCCGCGCGCCGTTGAGCGCGTGGTACAGGACCGCCGCACCGAGCGTGGTCTCCAGGAGCCGGCCAACGAGGCTGCCGTAGAACGCGAGCAGCTCGTTGTAGAGCGGCGGGTTCACGTTCGCCAGCCAGATGTCCAGCACGTGGAGCAGGATGAACGCCCAGATGGCGACACCGCTGATGCGGTGGAACGCCCAGGCGAGCATCCCCTCGCTTCCCCGATACCGCAGGAGCATGGAGCCTCCCTGTCCGGCGGCCGCGTGGCCGCGGAGCTTCCTAGAGGTCGCCTGGTCTCAGGCGAGCCGCTCGATGATCGCGTCGGCGAACTGGCTGGTGCCCGCGTCGCCGCCGAGGTCGTAGGTGGTGTGCTTCCCCTCGGCGATGACGAGGCGCAGGGCCTCCTCCACGCGCTCGGCCGCGGCCTGCTCGCCCAGGTGGCGGAGCATGAGGACGCCCGAGAGCAGGAGCGCGGTGGGGTTGGCCTTGTTCTGGCCCGCGTACTTGGGGGCGGAGCCGTGGACCGGCTCGAAGACCGAGGCCTCCGTGCCGATGTTGGCCCCGGGTGCGACGCCGAGACCGCCCACGAGGCCTGCGCACAGGTCCGAGACGATGTCGCCGTACAGGTTGGGCAGCACCATGACGTCATACAGCTCGGGCTTCTGCACCAGCTGCATGCACATGTTGTCGACGATGCGGTCCTCGAACTCGACCTTGCCCTCGTAGTCCTTGGCCACGTTCGCGCAGCTCTCGAGGAACAGGCCGTCCGAGAGCTTCATGATGTTGGCCTTGTGGACCGCGGTGACCTTCCTGCGGCCGTTGTTGACGGCGTACTCGAAGGCGAAGCGGGCGATCCGCTCCGAGGCCTCGCGCGTGATGATCTTGATGCTCTCGGCGGCGTCGCGGCCCACCTTGTGCTCGATGCCCGCGTACAGGTCCTCCGTGTTCTCGCGAACGATCACGAGATCCACGTCCTGGTAGCGCGTCTCGAGGCCCTTGATGGACCGGGCCGGGCGAAGGTTGGCGTACAGGCCAAGGACCTGGCGCAGGGTCACGTTGACGCTGCGGAAGCCGGAGCCCACGGGGGTGGTGATGGGGCCCTTGAGCGCGATCCTGTTGCGCCGGATGGACTCCAGGACATGGTCCGGGAGCGGGGTCCCGTACTGGGCCATGACGCCTTCGCCGGCGTCCTGGACCTCCCACTCGAATGCGACGCCGGAGGCGTCAAGGACACGACGGGTGGCCTCCGCCAGCTCCGGGCCGATGCCGTCGCCGGGAATGAGCGTGACTCGATAAGGCATGGTGGCGATTGTACCGACGGAGGGTCCCGTCCACGGGCGTCATGGGTCCCGGGGGACCGTGCCATTGCGCCCGACGTCACCCGGCCACGCGTCCCTAGGCGGTGTCGGCGGAGCGGTGCCCTCGGAGGGGCCGGATGGTCCCCCACGGCGGTACCAGCGGTCCGGCGGCCATCGCGCGGGCGCGGCTATGATCGCTGTCTCGCACCCCGGCCGCGCTCACGGTGAAGCGTCCGGCCCGCCAACGGTGCCCTGCCCCGGAGGTCTCGCCCGTCCGTGAAGATCCACGAAGCAGACGCGAAGTCGCTGCTGGTCGCCCAGGGCCTGCCCGTGCCCGCATGGGAGGTCGCCAGGACCCCATCGCAGGCGCGCGCGGCAGCCGTGCGGTTCCTCGCCGACCCGGCGAACGCCACCGGCAAGGTGGTGATCAAGGCCCAGGTCCTCGTGGGCGGCCGCGGCAAGGCCGGCGGCGTGAAGCTCGCCTCCACGGCTGACGAGGCCGAGGAGGTCGCGGCGCAGATCCTGGCCCTGGAGATCAAGGGCCTCCCCGTCCGGCGCGTCCTCGTGGGACCGGCGGCGGAGATCGTCAAGGAGTACTACCTCTCGGTGCTCCTGGACCGCGCCACCAAGCGCCTGATGTTCATCGGCTCCGCCGAGGGCGGCGTGGAGATCGAGCAGGTGGCCGTGGACAACCCGGACGCCATCGTCTACGAGCACGTGGACCCGCTCCTCGGGCTGCCGGACTACGCGGCACGCAAGCTGGCCTTCAGGATCGGCTTTGGGGCCCACTGGAAGGCCGGCGCGGCGATCGCGAAGGGCCTGCTCAAGACGATGATGGCCAACGACGCGGATCTCGTGGAGATCAACCCGCTCGCGGTCATCCGCGAGACGAAGGCGGACGGCACCCCCGTGGAGCGCCTGGTCTGCCTGGACGCCAAGATCACGCTCGATGACTCCGCGCTCGCCCGCCACCCCGGGCTCGAGGAGCTCCGCGACCTTGACGCCGAGGATCCGGCGGACGTGGAGGCACGCCGCTACGACCTGACGTTCATCAAGCTGGACGGCAACATCGGCTGCATGGTGAACGGCGCGGGTCTCGCGATGACCACCATGGACCTCGTGAACCGCGCGGGCGGCCAGCCCGCGAACTTCCTGGACATCGGCGGCGGCGCCAAGTCGGACCGCGTGGCGGCCGCGATGAAGCTGATCCTCGCGGATCCCAACGTCCAGGCCATCCTCGTGAACATCTTCGGCGGCATCACCCGCGGCGACGAGGTTGCCCGCGGCCTGATCGAGGCCCGCGCCCAGCAGGAGCGCGAGGTGCCGATGGTGGTCCGGATCGTAGGCACCAACGCCAGGGAGGCGGCGGAGCTGCTGGAGGCGGCGAACTTCGTGACCGCGGCCAGCCTTGATGAGGCTGCGGCGAAGGCCGTCGCGGCGGCGAAGGGAGCGGCGGCGTGAGCATCCTGATCGGGCGCGACACCCGCCTCGTGGTCCAGGGCATCACCGGGCGTGAGGGCGAGTTCCACAGCCGGGCGATGCTGGAGTACGGCACCCCGCTCGTGGCAGGCGTGACGCCGGGCAAGGGTGGCCTCACCGCCCTCGACGGGCGGGTGCCCGTCTTCGACACGGTGGCCAGCGCGGTCGCGGAGACCGGCGCCAACACCTCCTGCATCTTCGTGCCCGCGGGCGGCGCCCCGGACGCGGTGCTGGAGTCCGTGGCCGCCGGCATCAGGACCATCTTCTGCATCACCGAGGGCATCCCCGCCCTGGACATGATCCCGGTCGTGGAGGAGGTCCGGCTCGCCGGCGCCCGCCTCGTCGGGCCCAACTGCCCCGGCGCCACCAGCCCCGGGCGCGCCAAGGTTGGCATCATCCCGGGCTCCATCCACCGCGAGGGCTCCGTGGGCGTCGTGTCCCGGTCGGGCACGCTCACCTACGAGGCCGTCCAGGCCATGACGGACGCCGGCATCGGCCAGTCGTCGTGCGTGGGCATCGGCGGTGACCCGGTCATCGGCAGCCAGCACATCGACATCCTGAAGCTGTTCGCGCAGGACCCGGAGACCAACGCGCTCGTCCTCATCGGCGAGATCGGCGGTTCCGCGGAGGAGGAGGCGGCCGCCTGGGCCGCCGAGCACCTCGCCGGCATGCCGAAGGTGGCGTTCATCGCCGGCCGCACCGCCCCGGAGGGCAAGCGGATGGGCCACGCGGGCGCGATCGTCTCCGGCGGCAAGGGCACCGCGGCCTCCAAGGTGGCGGCGCTCGAGGCGGCGGGCTTCCTCGTCGCCAACTCCCCCACGGAGCTGCCCGCCCTGCTCCGACAGGCCGGCTACAAGGGGTAGCCCCCAACCCGCATGCAGATCGCCGACATCCGGTACCTCTTCGCGTACGACCGCTGGGCAACCCGGCGGATCCTCGCCGTGCTGGAAGGGGTGCCGGAGGCGACCTGGGGCGCCACGGGCGTCGTGGGTGACCGCGGCCTGGGTGCCATCCTCGTCCACCAGCTGGGGGCCGCCCAGCGGTGGCGGAACGGGCTGGCGGGGACCGGTCTCTCGCCCCGGCCGGAGCGGGAGCCCCTGCCGTCCCCGGCGTCGCTCGCGCCCGCCTGGGAGGCGGAGTGGGCGGCCTTCGACGCCTGGCTGGACACCATGGACGAGGCGTTCCTCACCCATACCGAGGACGGCGTGCCGGTCTGGCAGATGCTGGTCCATCTCGCCAACCACGGGACGCAGCACCGGTCCGAGGCGGCGGTCCTGCTCACGGACGCCGGCCGCTCGCCGGGTGACCTGGACATGGTCTTCTTCGCCGAGGAGCTCGCAGCGTCATGAGCAGCCTCATGGACCTGGTGGCGGGCGACGTCCGCGACATCGCGCTCGCGCTCTCCATCGACGATCTCGCGGGCTTCGACGACCCGGACCGCTTCCCCGCCCACCTCGCGCTGGGCGGCGGCCTGGATCCCACCTGGCTGGACCTCTTCAGCGAGGCCGTGCGTTCCGTGACCGGCGGCGACGGCCCGGATGACTTCCTTGACGCCCGCACGGAGATCGCCGGCGGCATGACCAACGTGGAGCGGATCGTGGAGCGCGTGGATCCGGCCTGGATCTCCGCGGTGGCCGCGGTCCCGGACGAGCTGGTTGGCCCGGTGGCCGGACGGTGGATCGAGCTGCTGGAGGAGGAGCTGGGGCTCCTGCCGCGCGAGGAGAAGCCCTGGATCCGCGACATGGCGGGCAAGGTGGTCGCCTTCTCGCGGTCTGCTGCCGAGGCGAAGGACGTCGTCTTCGCCTGGATGTTCTGATGACACCAGGCGCGGACACGGGTGCGGGGCCTGCGCTCCCGCCCCCGCCCGGCGAGCCCTACCGGGGCGCCGTCCCGTTCTTCCGCGCGCTCAACCGCTGGTTCATGGTCCCGCTCACGCGCCGTGGCCTTGGCGCCTGGGTGTCAACGCCGTTCGGCGGGGCGATCCTGCTGCTGCGCGTGCGTGGCAGGAAGAGCGGCCTCGTCCGGGAGACACCGCTCAACTACGTGATCCACGATGGGGCGGCCTGGGTGCTCGCGGGGCTGGGTCCGCGGACGCAGTGGTTCCAGAACCTCGTGGAGGAGCCGGCAGTGGAGGTGCTCCTCCCTGGCCGCGAGCCCTTCCGGGCGACGGCCCGGGAGATGCGTGAGCCGTCCGTGCGGGAGATGGTGCTGCCCAGGATCCTGCGCTCCACCATCGGCCCGGCCGCGGGCTCCGGGCTCAACCCCTTCGGCTCCGCCGAGTCCACCCTGGAGACGATGTCCTGGGTGCCGCTGGTCCGCCTGGACCCGGTGGACGGACGGCTGGAACCGGGCCCGGACGATCCCGGCGGGCACGGCTGGATCTGGCGTCAGGCGGTGCTGACCCTTGCGCTCCTGCTTGCGCTTCGCGCGCTACGCCGGGCGATGGGATGGCTCCGGCGCTAGTAGCCCTCGTACCCCAGGGCCGTCCACGCCGGGCCGCCCGGCTTCTCGATCAGCTCCACCAGCACGCCCTGGCAGGACTTGGGGTGCAGGAACGCCACCGGCCCCTCCGCACCCTTGCGCGCCGCGGTGTCGATGAGCTGGATCCCATCGAGCTCCAGGCGCAGGAGCGTCTCGGCGATGTTGTCCACCTCGAAGCAGACGTGATGGAAGCCCTCGCCCTTGTTGGCGAGGAAGCGCGCGACGCCCGTGGTGTCGTCGTCCGGCTGGACGAGCTCGATCTTGGACTCCCCCACCGCGAGGAACGCGATGGTGACCCGGTCGAACTCGATGGGCAGGACGAGCTCCACGGGCATGCCCAGCATGTCGCGCCAAAGCCTGAGCGACTCGTCGATGCTCCGGACAACCACGGCGACATGGTGGATCTTGCCCAGCTTGCGGATGACGCCGGGCAGGTGGGTGGGGGCCTCGGGATGGCCTGACATGGCGGGACCTCCGGGTTGGTGGCGGTTCGAGGAGGCGGCGGGGGCGGCGGGTCCGCCGGGCCCGGTTCAGACGGTGATGAGCTCGCGGTGGATGCCCCACGTGCGGCGGAGCAGGTCGGCGATCTCGCCAACGGTGGCGTAGGCGCCAACCGCCTCGATGATCGCCGGGAGCAGGTTCGCCTGGCCCTTCGCCTCCTCCTCGAGGCGGCGCATGGTGGCGGCCCAGCTGGCGGCGTCGCGCCCGGCGCGGACGAGGCGGAGGCTCTCCACCTGCCGGCGCTCGCCCTCCGGGTCGATCTTGAGGATGGACGGCCGGGTGCCCGTCCCCTCGTCCTTGAACTTGTTCACGCCCACCACGATCCGGTCGCCCCGCTCGATCTCGCGCTGGACGCGGTACGCGGACTCCTGGATCTGGCGCTGCTGGAAGCCGCCCTCGATGGCCGCGAGGGTGCCGCCCATGGCGTCGATCTCGTCGAGGTAGGCCGTGGCCGCCGCCTCGAGGTCATTGGTGAGGGACTCCACGAACCAGGAGCCGGCCAGCGGGTCCGGGGTCTCGGTGACACCCGCCTCGTGGGCGATGATCTGCTGGGTGCGGAGCGCCAGGCGGGCGGACTCCACGGTGGGGAGCGCCAGCGCCTCGTCCCGGGAGTTCGTGTGGAGGCTCTGGGTGCCGCCAAGGACCGCGGCGAGGGCCTGCAGCGTGGTCCGGACGACGTTGTTGTCGATGGACTGGGCGGTCAGGCTGGAGCCGGCGGTCTGGGTGTGGAACCGGCACATCATGGACTTCGGGTTCTTCGCCCCGAACCGCTCCTTCATGATCCGCGCCCACATCCGGCGGGCGGCGCGGAACTTGGCCACCTCCTCGAAGAGCTCCGACCAGGCGGCGAAGAAGAACGAGAGGCGGGGCGCGAAGTCGTCCACGTCCAGGCCGCGGGCCACCGCCGCCTCAACGTAGGCGATGCCATCGGCCAGCGTGAAGGCCAGCTCCTGGGCGGCCGTCGCCCCGGCCTCGCGCATGTGGTACCCGGAGATGGAGATGGTGTTCCACTTGGGGAGCTCTGCGCTGGCGAACTCGAAGACGTCCGTCACGAGGCGCATGGACGCGCGCGGCGGGTAGATGTACGTGCCGCGGGCCACGTACTCCTTGAGGATGTCGTTCTGCGTGGTGCCGCTCACGGCGGATCGCGGGACGCCCTGCTTCTCCGCCGCCGCCACGTAGAGGGCGAGCAGGATGGGCGCCGTGGCGTTGATGGTCATCGAGGTGGAGACCGTGCCCAGCGGGATGCCGGCGAAGAGGGTCTCCATGTCGGCGAGCGAGCTCACCGGGACGCCCACGCGGCCCACCTCGCCCTCGGCCTCGGGCGCATCGGAGTCGTAGCCCATCTGCGTGGGCAGGTCGAAGGCCACCGACAGGCCGGTCTGGCCCTGCTCCAGGAGGTAGCGGAAGCGCTCGTTGGTCTCGGCGGCGGTGGCGAAGCCCGCGTACTGGCGCATGGTCCAGAACCGGGAGCGGTACATGGTGGCCTGCACGCCCCGGGTGAAGGGGTACTCGCCGGGCATGCCCAGGTCCGCGGCCGGGTCCCACTCCCCCATCGCAGCCGGCGTGTAGACGTCCGCGACCGGGATCTCCGACGTGGTGGCGAACGTCTCGCGCCGCTCCGCGGATGCCGCGACGGCCTTGGCGCGCGTCGTGGCCCGCCACCTGGCGAGACCCGGGTCCTCCGATGCTCCTGCGGCGGCCGCGCCAGGGGCGGCGCTCTGGCGCGCCGAAGCCTCGTCGTTCACCCGTTCCTCCGAACCATCAGCCTAGTTGATGACCACCAGCAGGTCGCCGATCTCGATCGAGACGCCCACCGTCGCCCCGACACGCTCGATGGTGCCATCCCTTGGCGATCTGAGCTCGTTCTGCATCTTCATGGCCTCCACCACCAGCAGCTGCTGGCCGGCCGTGACCGCGTCGCCCGGCTTGACGGAGACCGCGACCACCTTGCCCGGGATGATCGCCTTGACCTGCAGGGGGCCGCTCCTGGCGCTTGCCGCCCGGCCCTGTGAGGCCCGCTCCCGGAGCGACGCCACCCGCTCCGACTCTGTCTCCACCATGAACCGGAAGCCGTCCACGAGGACCTCCCGGACCCGGGAGCCGGACTCCCCTGCCGCCTCGGTCTCGATGACGAGGCGCGTGGCGCCCGACGGCTCGTCCAGGACCCAGCGTCCGCCCCCAAGTCCCCGGAGGGACGCGGCGCAGGGCCTGTCGTCAAGGAATGCGTGTCCTTGTGCAAGGACACCGTCTCCGCCCGGATCGCCGGTCGGAGACGGGGCCACCGCCGCGCCGCCGAGGAGGCCCCGCCCAACCGTGGGATTGGTCATCCGCAGGGGCTCGGGGGCCGGGGCAACCCGGATGGGGGCCTCGTCGCCGGTCCTCGATGCGGCGGCGAGTCGCACGCGGACCGCACGCGGATGGATCGAGCCGCTCCCGGTGCCTGCCTGCCGACCGTCGTTCACCTCGGCCATCGGTCCACTCCCTGTGCCCGTGCTGCGGCCTTCCATGCCTGGCTGTCACCTGTCCGGCCCGCCCGCTCCCATGGCAGCGCCTCCGAGGCGCGCATGCCCGCGACCTCGTCCGGTCGCTCCACCACCGCGATGCCCGTGGCCAGGAGCGCCTTCCGCGCCGCCTCGCGGCGCGTGGCCTCGCCGTCCCAGTTCGCCTCCACCCAGCCGGTGGAGAGGATCCCGTCCCGGAAGGCCTGGCTCCGGGCCACGTGGCGGTGGAACGGCAACGTCGTCTGCACGCCGCCAACCTCCGTCTCGTCCAGCGCCCGCCGCAGCCGGTCGATGGCCGTGTCGCGGTCCTGCGCATGGACCATCATCTTGGCGATCAGGTTGTCGTAGTCCGCGGGAACACGATCCCCGGCCTCGATGTGCGTGTCGATCCGGATCCCCGGACCGGCAGGCATCACCCACCGCCCAACACGTCCCGGCGTGGGCGCGAAGGCGCGGGCGGGATCCTCCGCGGAGAGCCGGACCTCGATGGCATGCGACCCCGGCGTGGCTGCCCGCTCCCCAGCAGCGATCACCTCCGGGCCCAGCGGCATCCCCGCGGCGATGCGGAACTGCTCACGCACGATGTCCACGCCGCTGACCAGCTCTGTCACGCCGTGCTCCACCTGGAGGCGCGTGTTGACCTCCAGGAACCAGAAGCTGCCGGACGGGTCATAGAGGAACTCGCAGGTGGCAGCGTTCCGGAGACCGGCCGCCTGGCCCATGGTCACGGCCAGGCCATGGAGGTGGCGGCGCTGTGCCTCGGCGAGACCGGGCGCGGGCGCCTCCTCCACCAGCTTCTGGTGCCGGCGCTGGAGCGAGCAGTCGCGCTCGCCCAGGGCGACGACGTGCCCGTGGTTGTCCGCGAGCAGCTGCACCTCGATGTGGCGCGCGGGGAGCACCTCACGCTCCAGGTAGACGGAGCCGTCGCCGAAGGCCGAGAGCGCCTCGCGTGACCCGGAGACCAGCGCGGCCGGCAGGTCCTCCTCCCGGGTGACCCGGCGCATGCCACGGCCACCGCCGCCGGCCGCCGCCTTCACGAGGAGCGGGAAGCCGATGCCCCGGGCGGTCTCCGTGATCTGGGCGACCTGGTCCGGCCGATCCACCGGTGCGGGCTCCAGGGTGCCGGGAACATGGGGCACGCCCACCTTCGCTGCGAGCCGCCGCGCGTTGAGCTTGTCGCCCAGCATCTCGATGGCATGCGACTCCGGGCCAACGAAGACGATCCCCGCCTCCTCGGCCGCCCGCGCGAAGGCTGCCCGTTCCGCGAGGAAGCCGTAGCCCGGGTGGATGGCCTCTGCCCCGGTGGCCTTCGCCGCCTCGATGACGGCGTCGATCCTTAGGTAGCTCTCGGACGGGGCCGGAGGGCCAAGCCGGACCGCGATGTCTGCGAGGCGGACGTGGGCCGCCTCGCGGTCCGCGTCCGAGTAGACCGCCACCGACTCCATGCCCATCTCCTGGCAGGCGCGGATGATGCGGACGGCGATCTCGCCGCGGTTCGCGATGAGGACTCGCCGGAACGGCGCGTCAGTGCTGGACATGGGAGTCTCCCCGGGCGTCTTTACGCAAAGACGAGCACGCCATTGACTCAGAGCGGGATGTTGCCATGCTTCTTCCGCGGATTCGTGTCCCGCTTGTCAGCGAGGATCTCCAGGGCGCGAACGAGGCGCGGGCGAGTCTCGTGCGGGAGGATCACCTCGTCGATGTAGCCGCGCGATGCGGCGACGTACGGGTTGGAGAACTCCGTCTCGTACTCGGCGACGAGCCGCGCGCGCTCGGCGGCGGCATCGTCCGCATCCGAGATCGCATCCTTGAAGATGATGTTGACCGCGCCCTCCGCGCCCATCACCGCGATCTCCGCGGTGGGCCACGCGAAGTTCATGTCGCCGCGAATGTGCTTGCTGCTCATGACGTCGTACGCGCCACCGTAGGCCTTGCGCGTGATGACCGTCACCTTGGGCACGGTCGCCTCGCAGTACGCGTACAGGAGCTTCGCGCCGTGCTTGATGATCCCGCCGTGCTCCTGCGCCACGCCGGGCAGGAACCCGGGCACGTCAACGAAGGTGACCAGCGGAACGTTGAACGCGTCGCAGGTGCGCACGAAGCGGGCCGCCTTGACGGACGCGTCGATGTCCAGGGCACCGGCGAGCACCGACGGCTGCTGCGCGACGATGCCCACCGCGTGCCCGCCGATGCGCGCGAAGCCGACGATGATGTTCCCAGCCCATGCCGGCTGGATCTCGAAGAAGTCCGCATCGTCCACCACACGTCGCAGGACGTCGTGCATGTCGTACGGCTTCTGCGGCTCGGCCGGGACCACGGTGTCCAGCTCCGGGTCCATCCGGTCAACCGGGTCGTTGGTGGGGACCAGCGGCACGTCACCGAGGTTGTTCTGCGGTAGGTGTGCGAGCAGGCGCCTCACCTGCTCCATCGCCTCCGCCTCGTCGTGGGCCGCCAGGTGCGCAACCCCGCTTCGCCCGGTGTGGACGCCGGCACCGCCCAGGGAGTCCGCGTCCACCTCCTCGTGCGTCACCGCCTTCACCACGTTGGGCCCGGTGACGAACATGTAGCTCGTGCCGTCCACCATGATGGTGAAGTCCGTCATCGCCGGGGAGTAGACGGCACCGCCCGCGCAGGGCCCGAGGATCACGGAGATCTGCGGAACCACGCCGGAGGCGAGGACATTGCGCAGGAAGATCTCCGCGTAGCCGCCCAGGGATGCGACACCCTCCTGGATGCGTGCGCCACCCGAATCGTTGAGACCGATGACCGGGGCGCCGACCTTCATCGCGAGATCCATGATCTTGCAGATCTTCTCGGCGTACGCCTCCGAGAGCGAGCCGCCGAAGACCGTGAAGTCCTGGCTGAAGACGAACACGAGCCGGCCGTCCACCGTCCCGTGCCCGGTGATGACGCCGTCCCCCAGGAAGTGCTGGTTGGCGAGGCCGAACTCCGTGGCCCTGTGCGTGACGAAGGCATCCATCTCCACGAACGACCCGGGATCCAGCAGCAGGTCAAGGCGCTCGCGCGCCGTGAGCTTGCCCCAGGCGTGCTGCCGCTCGATGCGGACCGGTCCCCCACCCTGGAGCGCCTCCGCCCGCAGCCTCTCAAGACGTGCGATCCGTTCCTCGTTCGTGGACACGTGCTGGCTTCCTTCCGAGAGTGGCCGGGCCGTCTTTGCACAAAGACGTCGCGTGGTCGGTTCGGGGACCACTCCATTCTAGGCCCGCCGGGCACCCCCGGACCGCCCGGGCGTGCGCGTCCGAGGCCGCGCGGATATCCACAATCCGGTGCACAACTGCGACCGCGTGTGGACAACCCGCTGTCGTTGCGACGGGACCGCGGTAGGATGCCCATCGTCCCGTCCAACCGTCGGACGACGCTCCGACCATCCGCCCCCGAGGTGCAGCCCTTGACGCACGTGATCGCGATCGCCAACCAGAAGGGTGGCGTTGGCAAGACGACGACCGCGATCAACCTCGCCGGCGCGCTCGCCGAGGAAGGGATGCGGGTCCTCCTGGTGGACATGGATCCGCAGGCCAACCTCACCGCGGGCGTGGGGATCAACCTCAACGCCGTGGCCAGGTCGATGGCGGACGTGCTCGCGGACGGACGCTGCACCTTCGCCGAGGCCATCCTTCCCACGGAGACCGAGGGGATCGACGTGGCGCCGGCCCACATCGACCTGGCCTCAACCGAGGGCGAGCTCTTCACCGCCCTGGGTCGGGAGAATGTCCTGCGCGAGGCGATGACGGACGCCATCGGGGCGTACGACTACGTGCTCATCGACTGCCCGCCCAACCTTGGCCTCCTGACGGTCAACGGGCTGGTCGCCGCGGACAGCGTCATCATCCCGGTGCAGACGCAGTTCTACGCGATGAAGGGGCTCAACAACCTGGTCAAGGTCATCAACGCGATCCGGACGAAGCTCAACCGGAACCTCAAGGTGCTGGGCCTGCTCGCCACCTTCTACGATGGCCGCACCAACCTCGCCCGCGACATGCTGGACGAGATGCGCGTCGTGGGCGATCACCACGTCTTCACCACCATCGTCCGCTCGTCCGTGAAGCTGGGCGAGGCGCCGCTGGTGGGCCGCCCCATCACCGCGTACGCGGGCCAGTCCGAGGCGGCACGAACGTATCGCGACCTCGCCCAGGAGGTGATCGACCTTGGCAAGGCCTGATTTCCGCGCCGCCGCCGCCCGCCGCCTGTCCGAGGACGGCGAGCTTCCGCCGGCGATCGTCAGCCTCCTCTCCCCCGAGGCCGCCGTCCGCTCCAAGGGTGTCAGGATCATCCCCGTTGAGAGGATCGAGCCGAACCCCGAGCAGCCTCGCCTCGCCTTCGACGAGTCCACCCTGGAGGAGCTGGCGGCGTCCATCCGCGAGCACGGCGTCCTGCAGCCCATCCTCGTCCGCCCCCGCGCAGACGGCGGCTACCAGCTGATCGCCGGCGAGCGCCGCTGGCGCGCGTCCAAGCTGGCCGCCCAGGCCACCATCCCGGCCCTCGTCGAGGACATCGACGACGAGACCGCCCTCGAGATCTCCATCATCGAGAACCTCCAGCGTGAGGACATCTCGCCGCTGGACGAGGCGGCGATGTATGACCGGATGATCCGGGAGCACGGGTACTCCATCCGCAAGCTGGCCGAGAAGCTGGGCAAGGACAAGGGGTACCTGGAGAACCGCCTCCGCCTGGCGGGCGCACCGCCGGAGGTCCGGGAGCTGGTGTCATTGCGCAAGGACACCCTGTCCCACGCCTACGAGCTGATGAAGGTGGCGGACCCCAGGAAGCGCCGTCGGCTGGCCGAGCAGGTCGCCCGCAACGAGCTGTCCCTCGTCAAGCTGCGCGAGCGGATCGACGGGCGCCACCCGGCCACCGACGGCCCGGAGACGCCGACCCTCTCGCCCGCCGGCAGTGCAGCCACCCCGACCCCGCGGGCAGCCGCGGCGGCCACCCCCGTGCAGGGCGAGTGGACGGCACACGCCGCGCACGCCGCACCCGCCGGTCCGGTCGTGGACGACTCGCTCGTCTCCGCCAAGCAGCAGCTCAACGCGGCCGTTGAGGAGCTGCTGGACGTGCTCCGGAACCCGGACGTCCTGGCGGCCATCGGACCCACGGACCGGACCAATCTCGCCAAGTACCTGACCATCGCGAAGCTTCGCCTGGAGAACGCGATTGCCGTGGTCCGCACGGGCGACCACGACCGGTAGATCTCGGGCGATCCCGCGCAGCAACAGCGAAGCCGGCGCCATTGGCGCCGGCTTCGAGCTATCTGGTGGCCTGGCCCGCGATCCGGGCCTTGGCGTCAGGGCTGGGACGGGGCGTGCCCGGCGGCCTTGTCGCGGCCGGCCTGGCTCTTGGCCTGTCCCGCAGCCTTGTGCTCGGCGCCCTTGGCCTTGCCTGCGGCGGCCTTGTCGGCGTCCGGGTTGGTCACGCCACAGGACTCCGCCGTGACGGTCGTCCAGTCGATGGTGGCCAGGGTCACCGTGGCGTCCATCTGGGCGACGCAGCGGACGAACTGCCCGTGGTTGGCGAACCCCTCGGGGGTATCCATCTGGGCGGCGGTGGAGACGAGCGCGCCGTGGGTGTCATCGGCGGCCGGGCTCTCGGACGGATCCTCGGTGGCCTCGGCATCCGTGGCCTCCGTGGTCTCGGTGGCCTGGTCCTCGTCCTGGTCCTCGTCGCCGGCGGAGGCGGTCTCCGTGGCGGTGGCGGACGGGTTCTCCGTCTCAGCGGTGAGACGAGAGGCGATCGGCGCAGCCGCGAAGACGGCGGTGCCCGAGATGGCGAGGACGGTCAGGGCGATGCCCAGGCTGCGCAGGTGGCGGGTGACGTCTGTCATGGGACGATGGAGACCTCCGGGTACGTGATGCCACGCAGGATAACGTCCATACCAGGGATCGCGTTAGGGGCCCGATGGTCCGGGGGACCTTGGTCCGCCTGCCTGTGCGGGAAGGCAACGCTCCCCGCGGCGCAGATCAGATGTAGACGAGCTCGTGGAAGTTCGCGACGAGGTACTCCACCAGGCGGTCACGCCCGTCCGCGGTCTGCGAGCGGATGCCCGGCACCAGCGCCCAGAGGGAGACGGCGGGGACCATGAGGCGTCCCTGGGCGTCCTTGCCGATCGTGGCGGGCGGACCGCCGCCGGCGGCGAACACGCGTTCGAATTCGCGCTCCGTGAGCTTGGCGGCGCGGCAGAAGTCCTCCACCACGCGGGATACGCCGCGGCGGATGGACACGTCGCGCATCATCTCGGCGGCCCAGGTGTCGATCTGGGCGTCAGGCTGCTCCGCGAGGCGGGCGCGGTACTCGCTGGCGTTGGCTGAGAGGCCGGTGGCTCCCACGGGTTCTCCAAGAGGTGCGGTGATCGCCTAGCAGGATGCCACAGACGGGCCTCCCCCGGTGCCCGCTTCGGCCCCCTTCGACCGGGCTATGCGGACGCTTCGCGGCCCGCGCGGCTGGCGAGATCCGTGCCTGCCGCATCGCCGGCACCCAGCTCCGGGCGGACGCCCTCCGGCCAGTCGTTGAACAGCTCCGTGATCCAGCGGCCGAACGGCCCGGGCACGCCCGGGTCCGGGAAGTCCGCGACCAGGGCGAGCAGCGCGTCCTCGGCCTGGCGCTTGAGCGCGGCCACGTTCTCGCGCGATGGCCGCCCCTCCGCAGGGATGGCCTCGCCAACGCGGATGCGCACCCGACGGCGGAAGCCCAGCCAGGACGTGCCGTTGACCGCCAGCGGCACCACCGGCACGCCGGAGCGGAGCGCGAAGTACGCGACGCCGTCCGCAAGCGGCAGCAGCTCGCGCTCGCCCCGGTGGATCCTCCCCTCCCCCGCGATGGCGATGGACCAGCCGTCCGCGAGGATCCGGGCCACCCGCCGCGCGATCTCCAGCATGTCGTCCTTGGCCGGGTGGTACGGGATGCCGAAGCCCAGCCAGCTGATCAGGCGGTTTCGGCCGCCCACGGTCATGTCGGCCTCCTTCGGGCCGAACATCGCGTACTTCGGGCGTCCGGGCAGGACGCCGATGAGGAAGATGGGGTCCGTCCACCCCACGTGGTTGAAGCAGTAAACCACCGGCTGCCTCGGCCACCCATGCGGGGCCTCCACGCGGACGTCGAAGAGCAGGCCCGTGACGATCCTGCAGAACCAGCGCGCGAGGCGGACACGCCCCGGCCGATGGACCGGCATCGGGCTTGGCGTGGTTGCGGCCGCTGCGATCTCCACGGGAGCCACGTCCCTTCGTCTGCTCAGGCGGGGAGCCGGTCCGGGTGGAGGTCGGCGAGCCGCGGAAGGATGACGCTGGCAAGGTCGCGAGCGTTACCGGCGGGTGGCACGGACGGGTTGGGCACCAGCACCACCGTCATGCCCGCGGCCCGGCCGGCCCGCACGCCGTTGAGCGAGTCCTCCACCACCAGGCACCGGTCCGGTGCCACGCCCAGCTTCTCCGCCGCCCGCAGGTAGACGTCCGGCTGCGGCTTGCCCAGCGGCACCTCGTCACTGGACGTGATCCCGGACAGGACATCGCGGACCCCGAGGGCATCCACCGCGGCGTCGATCACCTCGCGGTGCGAGGAGGAGGCGATGGCCACGGACAGGCTCGCGGCGATGCGGCGGACCTGGGCAGGGGCGTCCCCGATGATGGGCGGATGGGCGTCACCCCGGTAGTGCGCCACGACCCCGTCCACCACGGTCCGGAGGATCTCGTCCACGGACAGCTGGGGCAGGTCCAGCCGGCGCTGCATGATCTCCGCCCACTCGAGCGAGTTGCCGCCCATGACGGCCGCCTGGTCGTCATGGCCCCACGTGCGGCCATGGTCTGCGGCGAAGCGGATGCGGACCTCGTCCCAGTACGGCTCCGAGTCCACGAGCACGCCGTCGAGATCGAGGAGGACGGCGTCGAAGCGGCGTGTGCGGTGGGTCACGAGGGAAGGCTACCCGATGCACGGGCCGCATTGGAGACCGGAACCTGCCATGCGCCCTGTGACGGCAGGCGCGGGCTGGGTCAGAATGGCCACGATCCCGGGCTCGGCCGGGACGGGGCGAAGGAGCGCACATGCGGATCGACCGGGGGATGCTGGGCTGGGGCCTCTTCCTCATCATCGCGGGCGGCGTGCCGCTCGCCGTTCGCCAGGGCTCGCTGGACGCGGCCTCCGTGGCAAGGGCATGGGAGCTCTGGCCGCTCCTGCTCATCGGGGCAGGCCTGGGCCTGGTCCTCGCACGCACGCGCGCCGAACCCATCGGCGGCATCGTGGTGGCGGCTACCCTCGGCCTGATGGCGGGCTCCTTCATCACCGGCTGGACCTCCCCTGCCGGCGGCGCCTCCGTCTGCGGCCCGGGCGACCGGGCGCCCTTCGCCGACGCCACCGGCACCCTCGCGCAGGACGCCCGGGTCAGGCTGGAGATGGACTGCGGCGACCTCGTCGTGGCGGCGGGCACGGGTGACGGGTGGGTCGTCAGCGGCAGCACCCCCGGCGGCGGCGCTCCGCGAATCACCGGCGGCACCACCGACCTGCAGGTCCGGCCACCGGATCGGCCGGCCGGTATCTCCGCCGCCTCGACGCAGCTGCACGTGGGCCTGCCATCCACCTCGCGCCTCACGCTGGACGTGCGGCTCAACGCGGGAACCACGGCCGTCAACCTGGCCGGGCTGCAGGTGCCGTCGGCGACCATCGCGGTCAACGCCGGGAGCGCCCGGCTGGCCCTCGCGGGTGCCGCCATGACGGGCACGCTGGACGCCACCGTCAACGCGGGCTCGCTCACCGTGGCCCTGCCCGGCACGGGCCTGGACGGCTCGGTCGCGGTGAACGCGGGCTCTGCCCGCCTGTGCGTGCCGGAGAATGCGGCGATCCGCCTGCGTGTCGGCGACGGCGCGCTGGGCGCCACGAGCTTCGACGGCTTCGGCCTGGAGCGCGACGGCTCCACCTGGGCCACCCCGGGCTTCGCCACCCACTCCACCGTCATCGACCTGCGGATCACCGCGAACCTGGGCTCCGTGAGCCTTGCCAAGGAGGCCGACTGTGACTGACCGGCTCTACCGCTCGCCCTCTGACAGGATCGTCGCCGGCGTGGCCGGCGGCATGGCCGTCTGGCTGGGCGTGGACCCCACGCTGGTGCGCGTGGCCTGGGTCCTGCTGGCACTCGCGTCCTTCGGGATGGTGGCGCTCGTCTACATCGTGATGATGATCGTCACGCCGCTGCCGCCCGCGGGATGGGTCCCCTCGGGCCGGCCCTCGGGCGCGCCGGGCGGCGCACCCGGCAGCGGGCCGATCCCGGGCTGGGGCCAGGGCGCTGGCCAGCCGGGAGGACCCGCCCAGGATCCGCCGGCCGGCCAGCAGGCGCCGTGGGGCCAGGGGTGGCCCACCGGGACGCCGGCCGGTGACCCCGTGGCGGGCATCTCCCGCAACGGCGGGCTCGTCGGCGGCCTCGTGCTCATCGGTCTCGGCGCGTGGTTCCTGGTGGACCGCTACATCCACATCGACATGGCGCTGGTCTGGCCGGTGGTCATCATGGCGCTGGGTGGCCTCCTCATCGCGGGCGCGCTCCGCCGCAAGGACGGCTGACCCGGCCCTCCCCGGGGGCCCGCAACCCGCGCGACGCCCCTCGCACAGCACGATTCGTCCGGCCGCCTAGACTTGTCCCACAGC
>CAIYZX010000041.1 GCA_903930745.1 uncultured Chloroflexota bacterium
GGTCCCGTCCAGCATCCCGCGCATGATCGGCAGCGCCTCGCCCAGCCAGCGGAGCCGCTCCGGGAACCCGGACCCGAAGTCCATGCCGAAGTCCTGGTGCTCCTCCTCGAACCACGCCCCGCCGATGCCCAGGATCGCGCGTCCGCCGCTGATGTGGTCCAGCGTCGTGGCCATCTTGGCCGTCAGCGCCGGGTTGCGGAAGGTGATCGCGCCCACCATGAGGCCGATGCGGATCTGCTTCGTCGCCTGCGCCCACGCCGCCAGCGTCAGCCAGCCCTCGTAGATGGGGCCGTTGGAGTCGCCGACGATGGGATACACGTGGTCCCACGTCCAGAGCGTGTCGTAGCCCAGCTCGTCCGCGCGGACGCCCGCGGCCAGCAGCGCGGGCCACTCGGTGTACTGGTTCCAGCAGAGCGCGCCGATCTTGACCTCGGCCATGTGTGTCTCCTAACTCGTCGATGGGTATGTGGTTTGCTTGTGACCAACTCTGGCTCGTCACCACCGATCCGAACCTCGAACGAGCCCCACGATGCCCCCCTTGGATACCTCCGCAAATCCGTGGTGACGGACGAGAAGACGATCTCTCCGCAAGCCCAGAAGGAGCGCGTCCGAGCCATCGCCGCGTCGAGGGATGCACGATCAGGCCAACGCGCCCGACCTCTGGATCGCCGGGCGCTCGGGTGATGAGCCCGTCCGGTGCAAGGTTGACACCCACGCGCCGCGAGGCCCGAGCGCACCGCGCACGTGGTGCGGCTTTGAGCACGCCAAGCGAATGGACGGCTACACGTTCACATTGCCCAATGACTGCTGGCCGCCGGGCCGCGCTCTGCGCCTGGAGGGTCGAACTCGGTTCCGTCTCCCTGTCCGCGTCCCAAGGTACCCACTGTCCCGCACTCGGCGTCATGTCGGAGCCAAGGTCGATCGGTAGGGCAACGGCGACCCACCTCCGAGTATCCCGCTCGCCACCACCTGCGCGGCGTCCCTCGGGTGCTGCTGACGGTGCCCAACGGCACGTTGACACTTCCCCTCGCTGCGCCTAGGGTTCGCCCGAGGTGCCTTTGCGCACCTTGGGCTTGATGCAAGAGAGGTGGGGACGAATTGCGTCGCGTCGCGTTGCGGCTGCTGACCGTGGCGGTTGCAGTCGCTCTTTCCATGCAGACATCCAGCTCGCCCGTGCTGGCCGCCTACGCCTATTCGTGTGGCACGGGGAGCGTGGACACCAACTGGACCGTCGTCGATCGGGCGAAGAGCAGCCCCAACATCACGGGAGTGATCGGGCAAGCGACCGTGCGGACGTTGAGGCCGTGCACGAGTCCGAACAGCGCGAACTGGGACATCCCCTGGGTCCTGCCGGCAAACCTCCAGTACGACACGACGAATGCTGACAGGATCGTCCAGATCGGGTTCGCGAAATGCGGTAGGCCGGTGGCGGACGGCGACTGCAACGGGAACATTCCGAACGACGGGAATCTGCACTTCGTCTATACCGCGTCCGATAGCTCCGGAGGTCTCCTGAAGCTGGCCGACGGCTGGTACAAGGCTCCCATCGTCGGCCATGAGTACCGGTTCAAGATCGTGAATGGGACGGATGTCTGGACGTACTGCATTCAAGATCGGACCGCCGGCGAAGGTTACGACTGCCACAACACGGCGGACACGTGGACTTCGGGCACGTACTCGTGGTACGGAACCGAGACGAACAACGACAACAGCCAGAACGGCAACAGTTTCAACGAGAGTGAGCTGAATATCCGCTGGATGCAGTATCAGCGGAGCGGTACCTGGTACGTCGTGACGGATCAGGCCGACTGCATGACCCTCACGACTGGTGTCTACCCCTCCTACTACCACTGCCAGATTGTCTCCACCGTGGATGCTGACGGCGACGGTGTCGTGAACGACAATGAAACCCTCTGGAGTCACACTCATGACCACTAGTACCCGCGCCAGGGCCGCGAGCGGCTCAACCCGCAGCCTCCTGTTCGTGGCGCTGCTGATGGGAGCGCTCCTCGTGGCGTTCGTCTTCACGAGGCCGCACGCCTCGATGGCCGTGAACTCCGGTTCGCCGCAACAGGTCGTTTCGGACGGCGGCGCCGCAATGCCCGCTGCGCTTCCGCCAGTCGCCCCGGTTGCGAGTGACGGCCCCGAGCGGGACGCATCATCGAACGACAAGCTGAATGCAGGGCGCGATCGCAGCTCCGGCGTCATTACCGGAGGTCCGATGACAGGGGCCGGACTCGGCGAGAAGAGCGGCAAGGACAGGGCGTGCCCAGGCAACACGGAATGCGAGCCCTGAGGCAGGTTCGGTCCGACGGGAGTACAAGCGGGCATTCGCCCACCCCGGCTGGGGCACGCTCTTGTTCAGTCAATCCGGCTCGACAACAACGACGCCTCCAGACGGCGCATCGAAGTTCTGTGGCAATCGGCGGTCCAGCGCCCCTCAGGGGAAGGTCCCTCGCCGCGCAACAGTTTCCGAGGACTCACGTCCACAGCGTGTCGTAGCCCAGCTCGTCCGCGCGGACGCCCGCGGCCAGCAGCGCGGGCCACTCGGTGTACTGGTTCCAGCAGAGCGCGCCGATCTTGACCTTGGCCA
>CAIYZX010000042.1 GCA_903930745.1 uncultured Chloroflexota bacterium
CCCGGCCTCGCCCTCCATGAAGACCGGGTAGAGGCCGCGGTCCGGGATGGTCCCGCCGGACGTCACCGCCACCACGCGCGCGTCCCGGCGCCCCTCCACCACGTCCGTGAGCCGGTCCCACGTGATGCGGGGCTTGAGCTCCGCGAACTCGTCCGATGGGTAGGCGCCCGCCAGCATCCCCAGCACGCCTTCGAGCGCCTCTCGTCCCAGGGTCTCGAACGGGGCCGCCCGTCGAACGCAGGCCAGCAGCTCGTCCACGGTGAGCGGCTCCGCCAGCGTCATGGCCACGACCTGCTGCGCCAGCACGTCCAGCGGGTTGCGCGGCAGGACGGTCTGCTCGATGCGCCCCTCGTGCATCCCGCGGACCACCACCGCGGTCTCCAGGAGATCGCCGCGGTACTTGGGGAAGATCACGCCCTTGGACGGCTCCCCCACCTGGTGCCCCGCCCGGCCCACGCGCTGCAGGCCGCGGGCCACGGACGTGGGGCTCTCAACCTGGATCACGAGGTCCACCGCACCCATGTCGATGCCCAGCTCCAGGCTGGACGTGGCCACGAGTGCCGGCAGGCGGCCGGCTTTCAGCTCCTCCTCGATCTGCACGCGCTGCTCGCGCGCGATGGAGCCGTGGTGGGCGCGGACCAGCTCCTCGCCCGCCAGCTCGTTGAGGCGCTGGGCCAGGCGCTCCGCGAGGCGGCGCGAGTTGGTGAAGACGATGGTGGAGCGGTGCGCGCGGATCAGCTCCAGGATGCGGGGGTGGATCGCGGGCCAGATGCCGGCGCGGGACTCGCCGCCCAGGACGGGGCCGCCGCGCTGCTCCTCTGCCGGGAGCACCTCGCCCAGGCGCGCCATGTCCTCCACCGGGACCACCACGGTGAGCTCCAGGGGCTTACGGGCGCCCGCGTCCACGATGGCGACCTCGCGGCCCTCGCCGGCGCCGCCCAGGTACCGCGCGATGGTCTCGAGGGGACGCTGGGTGGCGGAAAGGCCGATGCGCTGGACTGGCGGCGCCCCCTCGGGGCGCAGGCGCTCCAGGCGCTCCAGCGAGAGGGCGAGGTGGGCGCCGCGCTTGGTGCCGGCGATGGCGTGGACCTCGTCCACGATGACCTGCTCCACGCCCCGGAGAGTCTCGCGGGCGGCGCTGGTCAGCAGCAGGTAGAGGCTCTCCGGGGTGGTGACCAGGATGTCCGGCGGGTGGCGCACGAGGTCGCGGCGCTCGTCCGCGGGCGTGTCGCCGGTCCTCGACGCGATGGTGATCCGCGGCGGCTCGAGACCCAGGCGCTCGGCGGCGAGGGCGATGCCCGTGAGAGGCGCCCGCAGGTTCCGCTCCACGTCATACGTCAGGGCCTTGAGCGGGCTGACGTAGAGCGTGCGGATGGTGCCGGGCGCATCGGCGACGGCGGCGGACCTCCGGCCACCCCCGGCGCCCCGGGCGCCGCGGCCGGACTCCGGGCGCGGCGTGGGCCGCTCCACGAGGCGGTCCAGGCACCACAGGAATGCGGCGAGGGTCTTGCCGGAGCCCGTGGGCGCGTGGATCAGCGTGTGCCGGCCGGCGCCGATGGCCGCCCAGCCATCCGCCTGGGCCTTCGTGGGCGCCTCGAACGTCGAGTCGAACCAGGCCCGGACGGCGGGGCCGAAGGGTGCGAGCGGGTCAACCTTGCGCGCAGTCACGGGACGGCGAGCATAACCCCGGAAAACCAAAACGGCGGGCCCTGCGGTCCGCCGTGTCTGGTCCTGCCGATCCCGCGGTGGAGGGGGAGGAGAGATCCGCGAGATCTTCGGTTGGTGCTCTGGTGAAGATGATGCCGGGCGGGCGTCCGGCGCACCGGTGCCGCAGGGCCCAAGGTCCCGGGACCATGTGTGACCGATGGCCGTGCCACGGCCCGTCTTGGACCGGACCACAAGTCCCAACCCGTCACTCGCGGCGCCGGTGACCCCGGGTGTTTCGATCCGCGCCCCACGCTGGTACCATCCGCGCCATGCAAGATCTAGCGCTCGTCCTGGTCATCGTCCTGATCGTGGTCATCATCTGGCGCGGCCCCAAGACCCTGCCGCTGATCGGCAAGGCGTTCGGGCAGGGCGTCAAGGAGGCCAAGCGCGAGATCAACGACATGCGCAGCGACGGCTCCAAGGACGACAAGCAGGCCTGATCCGCCCTCGCTCGCCTATGACCCGGCGAGCAGCGCGTCCAGCGCCTCCGGCTCGTGAACGGGCTGGCGGCACGCGAACCCGCGGCAGACGAACGCCGTTGCACGCCCGTGGAGCGCGAACCTTCCGCCCAGCAGCGGCACCGCCGTGCCTGCGGGATCCCCGGTGACCGCCGTGACGGCGAACGGCCGGAAGCCCCTCCCCGCCACGACCTCCAGGGACATCCGCGCCGGACCGTCCTCGCCCACGATCGCCACCTCGTCGTAGCCCGCCCGCGCAGCCTCCACCGCACACAGCCACTGGGCGAACGCCGTGGCGTGCTGGCCGAGATACGGCGACACCTCGTGGATCGCCCGCAGCGCGGCCTCGTTGTGGCGGGCCTCGCCCGTGAACGCTGCGAGCCGCAGGAGCGCCGTTGCGGCCATCGCACCGCCGGACGGGACCGCGTTGTCCTGCTGGTCCTTGGGGCGGATCACCAGCGCCTCGCCGTCGGCCGCCGTGTCGAAGAACCCTCCGCCAGGGTCCGTGAAACGAGCGTGGATCTGCGCGCACAGCGTGGTGGCCGTGGCGAACCAGCGCTCGTCGCCCGTCGCCTCGTAGAGCGAGAGCAGGCCGTCCGCCAGGTTGGCGTAGTCCTCCAGCACGCCGTCCGCAGTGGCCCGGCCATCCTTCCAGGACCGCCCGAGCATGCCATCGGCGCCAAGGAGGCCGGTCGTCACGTCCGCTGCGGCTGCCGCGGCAGCCGAGATGAACCCAGCTCCGCTTGCCGCCTGCTGGGCATCACCCGAAGCCACGAGCGCGCGGCCCGCCTCCGCCAGCGCCCCGATCGCCAGCCCGTTCCAGGCCGCCAGGACCTTGTCGTCCCGCGCCGGCTGGGGCCGAGCCGCCCGGACATCGAGGAGTCTGGCCCGAGCCACGGCCAGCCGCTCGGCCACCTCCGCGGCCGGGATCCCGTAGCGCTCCGAGAGGTCGTGGTCGCCCTGCACCCGCGACAGGATCGTCCGCCCCTCCCAGTTGCCCCCGTCCGTCACGCCATACGCGGAGCAGAAGAGCGGTGCGGCGCCGCCAAGGGCGTCCCGGATGTCCGGGGCGGTCCAGGTGAAGGTGGCCCCCTCCTCGCCCTCGGTGTCCGCGTCCAGTGAGGCGGCAAACCCGCCGCCCGGCGTCCGGAGATCGCGGACCAGGAAGGCCAGCACACCGGTGGCCACGTCGCGGTAGTGGGCGTCGCCGGTCACCTGCCAGGCCTGCGTGTAGGCCCGCGCCAGCAGGGCGTTGTCGTAGAGCATCTGCTCGAAGTGGGGCACCAGCCAGCGGGCGTCCGTGCTGTAGCGGTGGAAGCCGCCGCCCAGCTGGTCGTGGATGCCGCCCGCGGCCATCGCATCCAGCGTCCGGCACGCGATGGCCAGGGCGCGCGCGGAGCCGGTCGCATGGTGCCGGCGCAGCAGCCACAGGACGGTCATCGCCTGCGGGAACTTCGGCGCGGTGCCCCAGCCCCCGTGCTCAGCGTCGAACGCGGCGGCAACGGCGTCCTCCGCCACGTCCGAGACGGCCGCATCGGGCGGCGCAGC
This sequence comes from uncultured Chloroflexota bacterium, assembly GCA_903930745.1. Lineage (GTDB taxonomy): Bacteria > Chloroflexota > Limnocylindria > Limnocylindrales > CSP1-4 > CAIXZV01. Next base: position 3,714 of record CAIYZX010000042.1, read on the forward strand.
CGGATCGCCGGAGACGTCGCCCCGCGGCAGCCCGGTCGCGATCGCCTCCACCAGGCGCCCCGCCACGTCCGCCAGGTCCGCCCGTCGTTCGTCCCACGCCGAGGCCAGCGCGCCCAGCACCTGCGTGAAGGCAGGCATCCCGTGGCGCGGCCGGTCCGGAAAGTACGTGCCGCCGAAGAAGGGCCGGCCCACGGTGTCCAGGAAGACGCTCATCGGCCAGCCGCCATTGCCGCTCAGCGCCTGCACGGCGCGCATGTAGACGGCGTCCACGTCCGGACGCTCCTCGCGATCCACCTTGATGGCCACGAAGCGGGCGTTGAGCAGCGCGGCCGTCGCCTCGTCCTCGAAGGACTCGCGCTCCATCACGTGGCACCAGTGGCAGGCGGCGTAGCCGATGGAGAGGAAGACCGGCCGATCCAGCTCCCGGGCGCGGGCGAATGCCTCCGGGCCCCACGGGTACCAGTCCACCGGGTTGTGCGCGTGCTGGAGCAGGTACGGGCTCGTCTCGCCGACGAGCCGGTTGGCGGGGCGTGGGTCGTGGCTGGGCGACACGGGCGACATGGGCGGATGGTAGCCGCCCGATGCACAATGCCCCATGCACGTGAACCGGCTCGCAGGCGCGGCGCTTCATCCAGGGTCGGCCACCGTGCCCGGGTTCCTGCCGTCCGTGCACGGGCTCCCGTTCGCCAACCGGTTCCCGCCCGGCCCAACGATCACCCTCGGCCCGCTGGACCTGCGCGCGCTGGGGATCGGCGACGCCTCCACGGGCCTGTGCGGCGGCATGGCGCTCACCGCCCTCGACCTGTGGGCCGCCGGACTGACCGCACCGAAGGACCGGCCGGAGCCACCCGCCAACGGCAGCCGCCGCTTCCGGGCCATCGTCCGCCGCCAGGTCCAGTCCCTGGACTGGCTCCGTGTGCCGCTCCGCTACTACGACCTGCAGGCGTTCCGACCGGACCCGCCGGTGCCGTGGTCCAGGGCCCTGCGCCGGGAGCCCGCACACGTCGCGGCCATACGCGACGAGTGGCCGAGAATCCGCAGCGGCCTCGACTCGGCCCATCCGGTCGTGGTTGGCCTGATCCGGCAATCCGGACCGTGGCCCGCGGACCTCGCAAGGAACCACCAGGTCCTCGCCTTCGGCTACGAGGTCACGCCCGGCTCCGTGGTGATCCGCATCTACGACCCGAACCATCCCGGCCACGACGACGTCACGCTGCGCGCGGACCTCGCGAGGGGTGCAACGCGAGAGATGCCGCGCTGGTCGCTCGCCCAGTCAACCGGCGAGCCGCTCCTGGGCTGGTTCCGAGAGCCGTACCCGGCACCGTCGCCGGCCTCGGTTCGCGCCTGGTGCTCGAACGGGACCTGACCTACCCCGTCGTGATCAGCACGTCGAGCAGCGGGGTCTTGAACCTGAGCTCGGTGAGCGTGCCGTTGGCCCGAGCGTAGAGATAGGACCGCGGGGTGACGGGTGAGGCCCACGAGGTGATGCTGCAGGAGGCGAGCTCGATCGGGCCTGTCGCCCCCAGCTTCCCGGAGGAGAACACGCCGTAGGTCGTGGTACCGGCCGCAATCCCCTGGACGCCGGCGTTCGGCGAGGTCTTGACGGAGGTCTTGCCAGAGACGCCGATGGGTCCCGTGCCCTGCAGACCGACGATCGACGCCGTGGTGGCGGGCGTGTTGGTGATCTGCGTGGTCAGGGTTGCGCTGTTGGACTTCCCCAGCAGCACGCTGCCGCCATTCGCAGCCACCGCCGGGTCTGGGCGGAGGGCCAGCCCGACGCCGGCTGCCAGCAGCCCCACGAGGCGAGCCGGAAGGGCTCGACGGGGGAAGCCATCCTCGACCGCGCCGAGATCCTCGGCCGGGGTGGCGATGGTCAATGAAGCCGAGGGCATGTCAAACCAGCCTCTTGCCGGGACGCACAGGGTATCGGTGGAGGTGATCCGGCCGAATGCCCTCGGGCCGGATCAGGGTTCGGGACGCCGGTGCCGCGGTCAGCCGCTGGCGATGAGGACATCGCCGCCGGACGGCAGCTTGAGCCGGAGCTCCGTGACCGTGGAGTTGGTCTTGGTGTACAGGTAGGCCTTGCCGGTGGCCGGGACGGGCCAGCTGGCGACCGTCAGGGTGGCCATCTCGATGGGGCCGGTGGTGCCGACCTTGCCGGAGGACATGACGCCGTAGTTGGTCCCGCTGGCGATGCCCTGGACGCCGGCGGCGGTTGCCGTGGTCACCGATGCCTTGCCGGAGACACCGATGGGTCCGGTGCCCTGGACCCCGGTGCCGGTGGTGGTGGTGACCGTTGTGGAGAGCGTTGCCGTGTTGGACTTGCCCAGCAGCACGCTTGATCCGTTGGCGGCGCGCGTGCCACGCACCCCGAGCAGCAGCCCGGCGATGCCGGCCGTCACGGTGGCTGCGACCTGCGCGAACCCCCGGCGGGAGGTGGTGGAGTCGCCGACCGGGGCGGTCTCCGCGTCAGCCTGTTGGAGAACGATCTCGCTCATGGGTCAGCCCGAGACGATCAGCTTGTCCTGGCCGGACGGAAACTTGATCCGCAGCTCAGTGCCGCCGGTGATTGCCTTCACGTAGAGGAAGGACTTGCCGGTCGCAGGACCCGCGTAGTTCGTGATCGTGAGGTTGGTCATCTCGATGGGGCCGGTCACGCCAAGCTTGCCGCTGGACATCACGCCGTAGTTGGCGGTGGAGCCGCTCGTGCCGAAGACACCGGCAGAGGTGGCCGACGTGGAGTTGGCCGTGCCGCTGATGCCGATGGGACCAACGCCGGCGACGCCTGTGCCGGTTGAGGTGGTCACGGTCGTGGTTGCGGTCGCCGTGTTCGCGAGGCCCAGGAGGACGGGGCTGCCGTTGGCGGCGCTGACCGGCTCAGCTCTCCCGACCAGTCCAGCCGCCCAACTGCCTGCCGCTGCGGCCACGCCGACGAGGAGGGCACGCCTCGTCTGCAAGCGCGTCAGTTCGGTGGTCATGTCTCTGTTCCCGCTGTGGGCCCCGACCTGGGTCCCTTCTGTCCACGTGCATCATCCATCCACGCGTGATCCAATCGCCACCGGACGAAGGTCCGTTCCCTCCTCACAACTGCCTAGTACCTGTAGGCTTGCATCGTAGGACCCTGTAGGACAAGGCGACCGTGTTGCTTCCTCAGATTGACATCCGGTTGCCGGACCACCGGCTGGAGGGCGGTCCCTCGTTCGCGGTACCTTCAGAGGCGGCGGGCGGCGCGTGCGTCGCCCGATCTCGCCGTGCAGCTGCCGAGGCCCAACGACCGTGAACTCCCGACCTGGCCAGGGTGCCACTCCCCGGCTGATCGTTCTCGATGACGAACCCGCCATGGGCGAGTTCGTTGCCGAGGTTGGACGCCGCGCGGGCTACGACGTCCGCCTCGCAACCACCGCCGCCGCGTTCGTGCGGGAGCTGGAGGAGCAGGCGGACGTGGTCACCATCGACCTGATGGTCCCGGGCACGGACGGCGTGGAGATCCTCAGGTCGCTCGCGGAGCTGCCTTCCCCTCCAGAGGTCATCCTCGTCTCCGGGATGGACGAGCGGGTCATCGCGGGCGCGGGTCGCGTCGCCACCGAGTTTGGCCTCGTGGTCCGGGGGCAGGTCCACAAGCCGTTCCGCGCGGCCGAGCTCCGCTCGCTCCTCAAGCTCCCCGAGCCAGAGGTGGTGCCCGCGCCGGCGCCGGACTCCAGGCCGCGTCTGCTCCTGGACCGGAACGATCTCCGGCGGGCCTTGCTCCGGGACGAGCTTGTGCTCGCCTACCAGCCCCAGGTGTCGCTCAAGACGCGCCAGTGGATTGGTGCGGAGGCGCTGGTCCGCTGGCAGCATCCTGACCACGGGCTCCTGATGCCGGGCGCCTTCCTGGACCTGGTCAACGACGAGCTGCTCGCGTCGGAGCTGACGATGACCGTGCTCCGACAGGCCGCCCGCGAATGGGCGGAGGTCCGCAGGCGCCTCAACGTCCAGGCTGCCCTGTCGGTCAACGTCCATCCCCTCGCGCTGTCGGATCCGGGCTTCGCCGCCCTCGCGATCGACGCACTGGAGGGCCCCGGCCTGGAGCCCCGCGACGTGATCCTCGAGATCACCGAGGTCGCACCAACCACGCGCGGCATGGCCCTGTCCACGCTGACCCGCCTGCGCATGCGCGGCTTCGAGCTGTCCATCGACGACTTCGGCACCGGGCACTCCAGCCTTGAGCGCCTGAACCAGGTTCCGTTCACGGAGCTCAAGATCGACCGCAGCTTCGTGACGGAGCTGGAATCCAACGACTGGGCGCGCACCATCGCGGCACAGTCGATCACCCTCGCGCGCGCCCTCGGGTTGCGATCGGTCGCGGAGGGTGTCGAGGACGAGAGCGCGCTTGGCTGGCTCCGCGACGTGGGCTGTGACCTGGTCCAGGGCTACCACATCGCGCGGCCCACCTGGGCGCCGGACCTCGATGCGTGGTGGGCCAGGTGGCAGGCGGCGAGAGGCTAGGCGCCATGGGCGCGCTCAAGGCCTGGCGGCGGCCATCGGGCAACGCCATCGTCCTCGTCGTGGCGTTCGGAGCCATCCTGGTGGCAACCGGCAGCGCGTGGTTCGCGGTGGAGGCAACCAACCGGGCCACCGCACGGGACCGGATCACCTCCGATGCGGCCGAGACGGCTGCCCTCTTCGCGCGGTTCTCCGGCGGGATCGAGGTCGCCCCCATCGCCGCGTCCGGCCTGATGGCCACGGTGGGCGACGCCATCACGAAGGACAGCTTCAACGCCTTCTCCGGGCCGCTGCTCAACGAGGACAACCTCGTCTCCATCCGCTGGGTTCCCTACGTGGCCGGCGACCAGCGCCAGGCCTTCGAGGATCGCATCCGGCTCTCCGGGCTCCTTGACTTCTCCATCAACGACCGGCTCGCAGACGGGGCCTACCAGCCGGCCGGCGTGCGTCCGGACTACTACCCGGTGCTCTTCTCCGAACCGTTCACCGAGGCCGGCGAGGTCATCGGCTACGACATGGGGTCCGATCCAACCCGCCGTGCCGCCATCGAGGACGCCCGCGACAGCGGCGTGCCGGTGGTGACCCCCTTGGTCCAGGTGACCATCCAGCAGGCCGGGATTGCCAAGAAGATCGACGGGCAACTGCTGATGCAGCCCGCCTACATGGGCGGGGCCCGGCCCACCACGCTGCAGGACCGCCGATCGCAGTTCCTCGGGGTCGCGGTGTCCGTGTTCATCCCCAAGGCGCTGCTGGATGCCGCCGCCCGGGGCCTCCGCTTCGAGGATGTCTCCTTCTACCTCTACGACCTGGGGCCCACGGATGTGGCCCCCGTGGACTACGCCGACGCGAAGGTCATCACGGCCTCGGCGTCAACCGTGGGCGAGCCGGTGCCGCCACCGCCGGGCTCCGTCCTGCATCCCGGGTACGAGCCCTCGGCGGAGGAGTGGTACGGCATTGCAGAGGTGACCCGCAGCGGGCGGAACATGTTCCTCGTGGCTGCACCCGGGCCCATGTACGCCTCCAAGTACGCCGTGTCGCCCACCCCCATCGTGCTGACCGCACTCGCATCCCTGGTCTCCGTGGGCCTCTATGCCTTCCAGCGGCGACGCTTCGAGGGTGCGCTCGCGAGCGCGGCGGCCCGTCTCAGCTCGGTGCTCTCGGCATCTCCGGACGCCTTCATCGGCCTGGACGAGCAGGGTCGCGTCATCGACTGGAGCGACCAGGCGAGCCGCCTCTTCGGCCTGGACCGGACCGAGGCCGTGGGCCGGCCTGTCGCGGCCCTGCTCGAGGTCCAGCCCGGCACGCCCGGCAGGGCCGATGGTGACGTGGACGCGGCCCTCGCCAGTCTCCCCGGTGGCGGCGACACCGCGACGATGGAGCTCACCGCGGTGCGATCGGACGGGACCCGGGTGCCGGTGGACGTCACGATGGCGATCTCGCCCTCGTCCGCTCGCTGGGCCATCGCCTGCTTCGTCCGTGACGCCACGGAGCGCTACCGCTCGCGCGACGAGCTGCTGCGGGCTCGTGCCACGGAGGCGATCGGGGAGCTGACCGGTCGCCTTGCGCATGACTTCAACAATCTCCTTGGCATCGTCGTGGGCACGCTTGACCTGGCGCGCGACGACCTTGACGACCGGCCCGAGACGCAGCGGCTGCTCGACATGGCGATCGCGGCGGGCACCCGTGGTGCCGACGTCACCAAGGCACTTCTCGCCGTGGCCCGCCGTTCGGCTCTCGCGCCCACGGATCTTGACCTCAACGACACGGTCCGGGATGTCTTCCCGCTGCTCCGCCAGGCCGTGGGCGGAGAGATCACGGTGCATCTGGAGCTGGACGACCGGCCGGTCATGTCCCACCTGGACCCCGGTGGCCTCACCAACGCCGTGTTGAACCTCACGATCAACGCCGCACACGCGATGGTGAACGGCGGAACGCTCACCGTGGCCACCCGGCGCACCAACGACGGGTGCGAGCTCTCCGTGGCGGACACCGGTTGCGGCATCCCGCCGGAGACGCTGGCGAGAGTCTTCGAGCCGTTCTTCACCACGAAGTCCGGTGGAACCGGCCTTGGCCTGGCGATCGTCATGGGCTTTGCCAGGCAGTCCCGGGGAACAGCGACCATCGAGTCCACGGTGGGCATCGGAACGACGGTCACGCTGCACCTCCCGACCGCCCGCGGTGAGGGCGTCCCGGTCTCCTCCACGCTTCCGGTGATCGTCACGGGCACGGAGCGCGTGCTCGTTGTCGACGACGAGACGGGGCTCCGGGAGATCGCCGCACGTTGGCTCTCGGACGCGGGCTACACGGTCTTCCAGGCGGGCACCGGGCCCGCTGCACTGGCGATGCTGGCGGAGGCGGATCCGCAGCTGCTCGTGTCCGACGTGGTGATGCCCGGTGAGTTCGGAGGACTGGAGCTGGCCAGGCGGGCGCGCGCCGCGATGCCGGACCTGCGGATCATCCTCGCGTCCGGCTACGCGGGCGTCGACCTCGAGGGCGTCATCGAATCCGGGCTGCCACTGCTGGAGAAGCCGTACCGCCGGGCGACGCTCCTCGCGGCATCCCGCCAGACGCTGGACGCCTCCGTGCCGGTTGGCCTCACCACCACGAGCGCCTGAGCGGCCGGCACGGCCGGTCGCCCGGGGTCACCGGGGTCGGCGCGCGCCACTCATCGGCGATTGCGCAGCGTGCGCCCCGCGCCCGGGCCCGCCGGGGTCTCCGCATCGGGCACCGGAGCCTCCTGCTCCGCCCGGCCACCCCCGCACCTGTAGCAGACGGAGGCCGCCTCGCCGTTGCGCGAATGGCAGCGCATGCAGAACCAGGGCGTGACGGGCATGTTCGGGCGCTGGTCCATCACCCTGCGCGCCGCGATCGGGCCGTACTCTCGCCAGAGCGCCGCCAACTCGTCGGCGGCGGCCATGAGTGCCTTGCGGCCCAGGACGCCGGCGACACCGATCAGCATCCCCACGATCACCGCGGGGATGACCACCTCGGGGGAGACGTTGATGCCATCGGGTCCCACGATCGGCTGCATGGCGCGGATGCTCGCCCACGTCGGGCCCGGGGCGCAAGGGCCGAAGGGGGATGTCGCCGGGGGCGCCCCACGGGTGCTGCCTCGCGGGTCAACGGCGAGCGTCGGGGAGCCGGGCGCCGAGGTCAGGACGGCGGCGACCGGAGCACCAGGAATGCGTCCACGTCCACGTACGGGTGACCGGCGGTGCCCGAGACCTCCACGCGGAGCACGTGGGACCCGTCCGCCGGCCACGACCTGGCGAAGACGACGTGTCGGCCGCTGATCGCGGCGGCGTGGAGATCGACCATCACGACGGGCACACCGTCCACGAGGATGCGCGCGCGGCCCAGGCGGGGGCCCCATGGTGCGACAAACGCGACGGACCGGCCCTGGAAGGTGAGCTGCGCCCAGGACTTCGCGACGCCGTTGTAGATCGCGGTGCCACCGGACATGACGGATGATGTCGTGAGACGCCACCTGCCGGCGCGCGTGACACCCGCTGCCCGCTCCTGCACCACGGCGAGCGTGACCGGCCCGGACATGGCCCACTCGCTCCAGTTGCCCGCCGCGTCCTGGGCCCGCGTGGCCAGCTGCACGGACTGGCCGGGCGCCAGGGTTCGCGTGATCGATCGCGTGGCCACCGGGAGGCTGGAGGCGGGACCCGCGACGCCATCCACGATCCACCGGACCTGCTGCGCGGCGATGGGCCCTTCCGCGTCGGTGGGCGAACCCCACGTGAACCGGGCGCTCGACCCGGCGGCGGCAAGCGTGCCGCCTGCGACCAGCCCCGGAGCGGGCACGGCGGCAACGGGCAGCCCGGCATCAACGACGACCGGCACCGATGAGCTGCGCGTCCGGGATCCGTCCGTTGCGGTGACCTGCAGCGTGTACGTGCCCCCGGCAGTCCCGGGCGGGACCACGACGTGCACCGCCGTGGAGACGGCGTCCTGGCCCGCGAGCTCCGGGGCCACCAGGGTGGCGGTGAGCGGCGCGGGCGCCCCCACGGTGAGATCGATGGCCTGCGGCTGGTCCTCGGCGCGGAAGAGCCGGACGGGCAGATCCAGCGCAGCACCCGTGGCCGGCGCCAGCCCGCCGATCGGCATGGCCGGGGTTGCGTCCAGCGTCCAGTCCCCTACCTGCACGATGTGGCTCACGTCCAGGAGCGGCTCGTGGATGGTGTCCGGGTCCGTTGCCGTGGCCCACTGCTGCGTGCCGGCGGCGATCAGCGCGCCGCGGACCTGCGCGGGCGTGGCACCGGGCCTCGACGCGACGTAGAGCGCAGCCGCACCCGTGACGTGGGGCGCCGCCATGGACGTGCCGGACATCCACCCGTAGCCGTCACCGGGGAGCGTGGACAGCGTGCACTTGCCGGGGGCGATGAGGTCCACGTCGCGGCCGTAGTTGGAGAAGTCCGCGAAGGTGTCGTCGTGATCCCAGCTGCTCCACGACCAGCAGAGGCTGCCGCCCAGCCCGCCGGGCTCGCCGTCCGTGTCGGCGAGCGCCGAGACGGTGATCACCTCGTCATACGAGGCCGGGATGAGCCGGTTCGCGTTGAGACTGTTGTTGCCCGCGGCGGCGACCACCGTGGTGCCCCCGGCAACCACGCGGCAGATCGCCTGGTGGATGACGTCGCCGTTGACGGACCCGCAGGCGCCATCGTCCGAGCCCGCCCGGGCCACGGACATGTTGACCACCTCGATCAGCGGTCGGGCGGGGTTGTCCGGGTCCCGCTGGGAGGCGATCCAGTCCAGGCCGCAGACGTACCAGCTGACGAGGCCGTTGCCGGCGGCGTCCAGGATCCGCACGCCCCAGATGCGCGCCCCGGGCGCCACGCCCACGACACCCAGGCCGTTGTCCAGCGCCGCCACCGTCCCGGCCAC
>CAIYZX010000043.1 GCA_903930745.1 uncultured Chloroflexota bacterium
ACGAGCTTCCGCTGCGCGCCATCCGCGAGCAGATCGCGTCCGCGGTGGACCTCATCGTCCAGACGGCGCGCCTCAAGGACGGCACCCGCAAGATCATCAACATCACGGAGGTCTACGGGACCGAGGATGACGAGATCCTCACGCAGGACATCTTCGTCTTCCAGCAGACCGGCGTGGAGAACGGCCGCATCCAGGGGCGCCTCGTCCCCACGGGCGTCCGCCCCACGTTCATGGACCAGTTCAAGCGCGTGGGCGTGGAGCTGCCCCCGGACGAGTTCGGCATCCCGCCGGATGATCCCGGCAAGCCGAAGCGGACTCGTGGCCTCAAGGGCCGCTGGGGCGGGGGCGAGGACGACGGACCGGATGAGACCGCGATCCGTGTGGGCCGTGGCCGAACCGTCAAGGCGGGCGGCATGGTCTACATCAGCGCCGTTGGCCCGGTGGACTTCGAGAAGGGCCGGCTCGCGGGCGAGGGCATCGGGGAGCAGTCCCGGCGTGCCGTCGCGAACCTGAAGGCGCGCCTGGAGGACGCCGGCTCGTCCATGGAGAAGATCGCCTGGGCGAACTGGGCGCTCCGAGACACCGCGGACTTTGATGCGTTCAGCGAGATCTGGACGGAGGCCTTCGAGGGTGACGTGCCGGTGGGCCAGGTCACCACGATGCCGGCCGCCCAGCGGCGCGCCGGCTTCCGCGTTGCCCTCGGAGTGATCGCGGAGGCCTGATCCCGCGGCGGCGCGTGGTCGAAACGGCCTGGGCCGCGTGAGGCGGTGGGAGCCACCAGCGAGAGGGCCAATCGGGGCGGATCCCGGCTGCGGAGGACGCCACGGCCGTTCGCACGGCGCGGCGCGGTGGGCATCGGCCCTATCTCTCGACCGCATTGTGCCCGGCGACGGTGATTACCCTCTGGTGCGATGGCCCGTATGGGGTAGTTTCCGCGTGCAGGCACGCGTGGGATCATCGATCGGCCAGGGAGAGCCGTACCAAGTCCCCGGCCACGAACTCGGGAGGGGTCGCGGTGTCGGTTGGTGGTCAGCAAGGCGCCGCTCCCAGGGGCGATGGTGTCATCGTCCTCCAGGTGATGCGCGGCGCCGATGGCGCCCTCACCGATGCCGTTGTCGCGTTCCAGGATCTCGGAGCCGCGGGCCGCGACGCCACCGTGGGGGACATCGACGGGCCTGCAACGCTGCGTCGCCATCTGCCGCGCCTCGCGGCCGTCCTGTGGGAGCCTATCCAGGAGGCTGACCGCCTGGGATCCCCGCGCACGCTCGCCGGCGCCTGGGAGGGAGAGGCGGGGCCCTGGGGCGCCGCGACCATCACGCCCCTGGGCGACGGCCGGCTGATCGTTGCCCTGCACCGTGCCACACCGCCGGCGGAGGACGATGCTGCGGCCGCCCTCCAGCTTGACCCGCGGGTTCGCGACGCCCTGGACCGGACGCCGGACACGATCACGATCCTCCGGCCGATCCTTGGTGAGGATGGCCGTCTCGCGGATGTCGAGGCCGTGTTCATGAACCAGGCGGGGCTGGACCGCTGGTACGGCGGCAGGACGTTCGAGGAGATGGCCGGCGTGCATCTCTTCGAGGCCCAGCCCATCGCCGGAGCCTACGTCCGGGATCTCTACCGCGAGGTCTGGGAGACCGGCGTGTCCTTCGACGGAACCCGCCGGTACGACACGCCAACCGGGGTGCTCTGGGCCGACATCCACGTCGCCCGCACGCCCGGCGGCCTGGTGCACACCAGCAGGAACGTCACGGAGGCGAGGCTCGCCGAGGAGGCGCTGAGTCGCTCGCTGCACGGGTTGGAGGAGGCGCAGCGGGTTGGGCAGCTCGGCAGCTTCGAGCTGGACGAAGCCCTCGAGGTTGTTGCCTGCAGCGATGAGTACATCCGGCTGCTGGGCTTCGACCCGGCGGATGGAGTGCCGTCCCGGGAGGCCAGGGGAGCGCGGTTCGACGAGGCGGATGCCCGGTTGTTCAGGGCACGGGTCGCTCGGATCGCCCGGGATGGCAACGGTTCCTACGAGCAGGCGGCCTGGGTGCACCTCCCGGACGGAACGCAACGCTGCCTCCTCTTCCGCATTGGTGTCGCCGAGCATGGTGGCGACGGCGCGCGGCTCCGCGGAACGGCGACCGACATCACCGAGCTGCGCATCGCGCAGGAGCAGGCGCTGGCGGCCCAGGAGCGGCTGGCGGCCGTCGCCGGCGCGGTGGCCGAGGCCATCGCCCTCGTCCATCCCGTTCGCGCGGACGGGTTGATCGTCGAGATGCGGGCCACGTGGGCCAATGCGGCATGGCTGGACCGGGAGGGTCTGCAGGCGCTGGCCCCCGCCGGCATCGACGTGCTCTCGCTGCACCCGGAGTACGGGGCGATGCTGCCGCAGGTCGAGCAGGTCATGGCGACCGGCGTGCCGCACCAGTTCGAGGGCCGGATGGCGAACGGACGCTGGCTCGCCATCAGCTTCTCCCGGCTCAAGGATGACTTCCTCGTGGCGTCCCTTGACGTCACGGAGCGGCGGCGGGCCCAGGAGCTCACCAGCGACCGCCTGCGTCTCGCGCTGGAGGGAGCGACGGACGCCGTCAGCATCACGGACGGTGATGGCAGGCTGGTGTACGTCAACCGGGCGTTCGAATCCATCTCGGGCGTGTCCCGGGTGGACGCCCTTGGCCAGGTGCCGGCCATCCTGGGGACACCGGCGTCACCGTCCGAGGTGGCGACGCAGCTGCGCCAGGGCACGCCCTACCACGGGGTCGTGGAGCGGACCCGCCCGGACGGGGGGCGTACGTCGTGGAGACCCACATCAGCCCGATGATCGAGGCCGGTGGCACGGTCAACGGGTTCGTGGCGATCACCCGGGATGTGACGGAGGCGAGAGCCGCGGCTGAGCGGCGGGCCCAGGCGGAGCGGCTTGAGGCGATCGGCCAGCTCGCCGGTGGTGTCGCCCACGACTTCAACAACATGCTGATCGCCATCAAGGGCTACGTGGGCTTCGTCCTGGAGAACCTCCGGCCGGGGACGGCGGACCACAGCGACCTGCTGCAGGCGCTGGGTGCCGCAGACCGCGCCGCCACCCTCACCCGCCGCCTCCTGGCATTCAGCCGACGCCAGCGCACGGAGCCGCGCGTGGTTGACCCGGTGGAGATCGTCTCCGCCCTGCTGCCGATGCTGCGCCGGCTCATCGGCGAGCACATCACCGTGGACGCGGTCATGTCGAACGGCGTGCCTCCGGTGCTGTTGGATCCCGGCCTGCTGGACCAGGTCGTGATGAACCTCGCGGTCAACGCCCGGGACGCCATGCCGAACGGGGGCCAGATCGGCATCCGCGTGGAGCCGGTGGTCCTCGACGGCCACGAGATGGCCCGGCTCACGCTGAGCGACACGGGCGTTGGCATGTCGGCCGAGATGCTCGCACGGATCTTCGAGCCGTTCTTCACCACCAAGGACGTGGGCCGCGGGACGGGGCTTGGCCTCGCCACGGTGCGTGCCGCCGTGGACGAGTTCGGCGGGACGCTCGCGGTGTCCTCCACGGTGGGCGTGGGGACCACGTTCACGATCGACATCCCCCGGGCCCCGGAGGAGGTTGTCGCGGAGGACATGCCCGGGCCCGTTGCCCACGGGGTCGGGCCCAAGCGGATCCTGGTCGTGGAGGACCAGCCGGAGGTCCGCGAGGTGGCGCGCCGGCACCTGCAGGCGCTGGGGCATGCCGTGGTTGAGACGGCGACGCCAGCGGAGGCAACGCGGCTGGTTGCTTCCGGGGAGCTCGTGGACCTGCTGCTGACCGATGTGCGGCTGCCGGGCATGCAGGGCCCGGAGCTGGTGAAGGTCATCCGCGAGCGGATCCCGGACCTGCCGGTCCTGTTCATGTCCGGCCTCATCGACGAGCTGGGGTCGCTGGACGAGCTTGAGGCCGAGGTGCTGCCGAAGCCCTTCGACCGGGAGGGACTGGCGGCGGCCGTGCAGCGGGCCCTGGTCTGACCGAGGGTCCGGCGGCTCGGGGTCGCTCGCCCGGGGTGGCGTGGCGCGGGTACGATCGCGCGCATGACGTTCGATCTCGTGCTCCGGGGCGGTCTCCTCGTTGATGGTTCCGGCGCGCCCGCGCGGCGTGCGGACGTGGGGGTTTCCGGGGACCGGATCGCGGCGATCGGCGACCTGTCGTCGGCAGACGCGGGGACCGTG
>CAIYZX010000044.1 GCA_903930745.1 uncultured Chloroflexota bacterium
GCAGGGGATCCTGGACGCGGGCTCCGCGCGTCTCAACGCCCAGACGTTCGCTCCCATCGACTTCTCCACGATGCCCTCCGTCCCGGAGCTCGCCGCCGCGGACTTCGTGCCCAAGAACCTCCGCCACGACATCGAGGACCTCGAAAGCCAGCTCAAGGACCCCAAGCTCAGCCCGTCCGAGAAGGCGAAGCTGACGAAGCAGCTCGAGGCTGCCAAGGCGCAGGTGGCCAATATCGAGGCCCACGCCTTCGACGCCCCGGCCGCCCAGCCACCCACCGTCAAGGACAGCGGTCCGGCCAAGCTGGAGCCCATCGACCCGGCCCAGGCGGATCTCCTCGGCGACGCCATCGGCCGTCTCCTGGGCCAGGCGCCCACGCATGCCGGCGAGATCGTCAAGAAGGCGGTCACGCAGCTCCACGGCGACAAGGTCCCGAAGCTCCTGGACGACGCGGAGAAGGCCAAGCCGGACTACCAGGCCGAGGTGGAGACGGAGCTGCGCGGCATCGCCGACGCGGCGGGCGTCACCAAGGAGGCCCTGGACGCCAAGATCGAGGAGCAGAAGGCCGCGGTCAAGAAGGAGGAGGCTGCGGTCCAGGAGGGCATCGCGGCATCGGCCGCCACCGCCCACGACAAGGTGGAGAAGGACGGGACAGAGCAGGGCAAGAAGATCGCCGGGGCCGCCGGTGCCGTCACCGCGGAGATCGCCAACAAGCAGGCGGCCGTGGAAGGCCCACCGGACACCGAGGCGATCGAGAAGAAGCGCGACGAGTTCCTGGGCAAGGCGGAGACCGCGGGCGGCACGGCGCTCGCCGCAATCCGCGCCACGGACGAGAAGCGCCAGGCGGACCTCGCCAAGGCGGCCGGCGAGCACAGGGGCCACGTGAAGTCCGCGGTGGACACCAAGACCGCCGCCATCCGCCGCCACTGGGACAAGGACACCGCCACCGCGGAGGAGAAGGCCCGGCCGTTCGCCCCGTGGAGCACGAGCGCCCAGAAGGCCGTTGACACGAACCTGGGCACGCTCAAGACCGAGGCTGCCAACGAGGCGAAGAGCCTGCGCGACGGCGTGCAGACCGCCCTCGATGCCGCGAAGGAGCAGATCCGCGACTGGGCGGCGAGCCAGCAGGGCCGGGAGCGCTCGTGGTGGGAGCGACTGCTGGACCTCTTCCATGACTGGGGGCGCCAGGCGACAGCGAACAACGAGGCGTGGGAGCGCCAGCGGAACGCGGAGTCCCGCGATGGGATGGTCAAGGACTTCGAGACGCTCACCAAGCTCAAGGAGACCGAGGCAACGAAGGGCGCGGGCGCCCGCGACGCGGAGCTGGCACGCCTCACCGGCGACCAGCGAGCCCTTGCGAACGCGTACTTCCACGGCCAGATCAGCGGCGTGGACTACGTGGCGCGCTCCACGATGGCCAGGATCGCCGCGCGGCGCGTCCCGGAGCTCGCATCCAAGCTGGAGGCGGACGCCATTGCGAACTGGGGCCACGAGGACCTCAACCAGCTCGCGGTCGCCACGAACCCCAGGTTCAACGCCGTGGCCCTCGCGGAGAAGATCCGCGGCGCCATCGCCGGTCCGGGCACCAACGAGGCGCAGGTCTACGAGGGCCTGGGCGGCGCCCGGACCGCCGTGGAGCGCAAGGCGCTGGAGAAGGCCTACCAGGTCAAGTTCGGCATCTCCATCACGGAAGACGTCAAGGGCGACATGTCCGGCCACGAGCTGGAGCGCGCCAACGCCCTGCTGGACGGCAAGGGTGCCGCCGCGGACGCCGCCACGATCAAGGAGGCGGTCGCGGGCCTGGGCACGGACGAGGACGCCATCAAGAAGGCGCTCCGCGGCAAGACGCCCGAGGAGCTCGAGGCCATCAAGGCCGAGTACAAGCGCATCTACGGCACGGAGCTCAAGGCAGACCTCGACGACGACATGGACGGCGCCGAGTACGACAACGTGGAGGCCCTCGCCGACGGCAACGTGGACAAGGCCGATGCCGCCGAGCTTGAGGACGCGATGGCGGGCCCGGGCACGGACGAGGAGAAGCTCAAGACGGTCTACGAGCGGATCCGCCAGGAGGAGGAGGCCAAGGCCCGCTCCGAGGGCGTCAGCCCGGCGGAGCTGCAGCGCCGCATCGTGGAGCGCAACGGTCGCGTCAAGTCCGCCTACAACGCCAAGTACGGCGACCTGGATCTCACGATGACGGCCGAGATGGCGGATGTCTTCGAGATGGACGTCGCGTCCATGAAGGCGCACGACTCGCCCATCCTCAAGGATGGCGACGTCCAGCTGGTGGAGGCGCTGCAGTCCGGCGACATCGGGAAGATCGATGCCGCGAAGGCCAGGTCCGAGCACGACTCCACGTACACCAGCGACGACGAGATCGAGAAGTCCGTCCGCGACCAGCGCGCCAAGGCGGAGCTGGACGTGGCCCTGGAGCTGGCCGCGGAGAAGAAGCGGATCGATGCGCTCGTGGCCTCCGGGGACCTCCGCCCGGAGGACGCGAAGGCGGCCCGGGCGGACCTCGCCGCGAAGCAGGGCAAGAAGGAAGACCTCATCAAGGCGAAGGCCGAGAAGAACATCGGCCACCTCAAGGACGAGTACCTGAAGGCCAGCGGCGGCAAGCAGACCTTCGACCAGCTGATCTCGCAGGAGACGAGCGGGTACTCCGAGTCAGAGATCGACAAGCTCATGGTCAACGGCGGCAAGCTGAGCGACGAGGACGAGCTTTACTACGCCACTGCGGGCGCCGGGACGGACGAGGACCGGATCAAGGAGACCCTCAAAGGGAAGACCCCGGCGGAGATCGCCAAGATCCAGAAGGCGTACTTCGACAAGTACGGCCGGTCGCTGGACGTGGACCTGGCGGAGGACCTCTCCGGCCGCGAGCTCCTGGACGTCAACAACACGGTCCAGTACGGCGACCCGGACACGTTCCAGAAGCAGCTCGCGGAGGCCAAGAGCCCGGCGGAGCGCAAGGCCATCCTCGAAGGCATGAAGCAGATGCTCCACAGCCGGCAGGAGTTCGAGAAGACCGGCCTCATCGGCTCCTTCATGGCCGACGGGCACGATCCCATGAACTCCGCGGACCAGCTGGAGCTGGCCATTGGCCGCGCGGAGGCGTACAACACGGCCCTCTCGGACTGGGAGAAGGCCAACCCGGGCAAGAAGCCGGACGAGGAGTCCGAGACGCCGGAGCTGGCGGCGGCCCGCGCGAACTTCGAGATGGACTTCGGCGGTGCGCTGGAGGCCCAGGAGCAGGTCCGGGCGCAGATCGACTCGTACACGGATGCCGCCACCCAGGTGGGCTCAGCGGTGGTGGCCCTGGCGGTCACCGTGGCCACGATGGGTGCCGCGGGCCCGGCCGTCGCCGCGGTGTACGGCGCCCTGGCCGCGACCGCCGTGTCGATGGCCATGAAGGCGGGCCTGAAGGGCGCGGCGTACGACTGGGAGGAGATGGGCACGGACGCCGCGATCGGCGCCGTGGACGCCATCGTGTCCGGGCTCACCGCGGGGCTTGGCGAGGGCCTCATGGACGCCCTGGAGAAGGCGATCATCGCCCAGGCCGCGAAGGCCGTGGCCAAGGAGGGCGCGGAGGGCGCCACGAAGGCCGCGATCCGCGCGTGGATCAAGGAGGCGATGGCGGAGGCCATCGAGAACGCCGTCCAGGGCATCCCGTCCGCGGCCGTTGGCGCCATGCTGGACGACAACACCTGGAAGGGCGGCGACCCCTGGGGCAAGGTCGCCAAGGCGTCCACGCAGGCGGCGGGCATGGGCGCCGCGATGGGCGTGGGCATGAAGGGCGCCAAGGACCTGGGCGGCGCCACCCTCGGCGGGGTCAAGAAGCTCCGGGGTGCCGAGCCGAAGGCGGGCGCCGCGGCGGAGCCCCACCTCAAGGCCGACGTGGACGAGCCGCACGTGGGCGCCGCCGAGGCCGGGGGGACGCCGGGCGCTGCGGACGTCGCCACGCCCAAGGCGGACGTGGATGTCACGCCGCCCGCGGACCTGCCCAAGATCGA
>CAIYZX010000045.1 GCA_903930745.1 uncultured Chloroflexota bacterium
GGCCGCAACGCCCTCCTGTTCACGCTGGGCCTGGGCGTCCCCGCCGTCATCTACGTCCTGTTCAACGAGGCCCGCTACGGGACCCTCATGGACCAGAGCTACACCAGCATCCCGGGCGTGCTTGAGGACCCCATCTACGCGAAGCACGGGATCCTGTCCGTCTGGTACATCCCGCGCAACCTGTTCGCGATCCTGTTCCGCTCCTGGAACTACGTGGACGACGCGCCGTGGCTCCAGCCGTCCTGGTGGGGTCTGGGCATCTTCCTGACCACGCCGCTCTACGCCTGGCTGCTGCGCGGCCGCATCCGCGACGCGCGCGTGGGCTGGGCCCTGCTCGCGGTCGCGCTGATCAGCCTGCCGATCATCACGCACGGCAACGTGGGCATCAGCCAGTTCGGCTACCGGTTCAGCCTGGACTTCCAGCTGCCGCTGTTCGTGATCCTGGCCACGGTGCTGGGGCGCCGCTGGGACGGCCTCGCGAAGGTGGCGGGCATCCTCTCCATCGTGATCTGCGCGTACGCGCTCTGGGCGATCCGGATCGACTTCGTCGCCTACTAGGCAGGCCCGGGTCGCGCCGATCCTGCCGAGGCGGACGACGACGCAGAGCCAGCCGATGCCGCCCCGGATGACGTAGCCTCGTCGGCGGGGGCCGGCCAGTCCCATCGCCCTACCAGCGGCAGCACCACCATCACGCTGATGAGCTGCGCGAAGTAGCTGTACGCCGTCCATCGTTGGGCGAAGAAGAGGACGGCCATCCCCACGGTGCCCGCCACCAGCGCGGTTCGGACGTCGCGGTAGGGCAGGACCGCGATCACGCCCAGGGCCACGAGGCCGAGCACCGCCCCGGAGAGTGTCGCGATCTCGCGGGACGCCACCGGCCAGCCCATCTGCTGCGCGAAGACCCAGATGTTCCAGCCGTAGACGTCCTCGTGGAAGCCGGCGAAGGCGGTGAGCGCCTTCACGTAGCCCACGGGGCCGGACATGACGAGGAAGGGCACCGACACCACGAAGAGGGTCGCGACCATCGCGAGCAGGTACGGGCGGAACGCCGCCCGGTCAACGCGGAAGAGCCACGCGCTTCCCGCCACGACGAGCGGCAGCGCGGACTGCTTCGTGCCCATCGCCGCGGCCGCCATGACGCCGGCCAGGATCGCCCAGCGCCGGATCGCAGACCCATCGTCCCGGGCATCGCGCACGCGCTCCACGGCCGCCACCGCCACGAGGAAGAAGGCAATCATCGCGCCCGCGCTCGTGTCGTTGCTGTTGTCCCCCACGAGGTTCACCAGGTTCGCGAGCCCTGCGTACAGGGCGAGCATCGGGACCGCGAACGGGTGGCGATCGCGCAGTGCGAAGACGGCGACGACGAGCATGAGCCCCCACGCGAGCACGGTCTCTGTGAGGTGCACGCCCGAATGGCCCATGAGGAGATAGCCGGGGAGGTGGAGCAGCAGGTTCACGGGCGGGTAGGGAAACGGGGCGCCGGGCGGGCGCGACGACTCGTAGTAGTGGTCGTACGGGTTGCCGCCGCCCAGGAAGACC
>CAIYZX010000046.1 GCA_903930745.1 uncultured Chloroflexota bacterium
CGGACCTGGGCCAGCACCTTGAGCGTGATGCCGTACTCGCCCAGCGCCTCCACGCGCTCCACGTGCGGTGCCTCCATGACGCGCCGGCGCCACTCCGGGTCCATCACCATCGCGGCACCCACGTCGTTCACCACGCGGATCGCCTTCTCGAGATCCGTGCCGTACGCCACCGTGACGTCCTGGTTGACCCGGGCCCACACGCGCGTGCGGTTCGAGGCAACGCGGATCTCCCCGTTGGGGACGGTGTGGACCACGCCGTCCAGGTCACGCAGCGTGGTGCGCCGGAGGCTGAAGTCCTCGACCTGCCCGGACACGCCCGCGATCGTCACCACGTCGCCCTTGGCGAACTGGTTCTCCACGAGGATCAGCGCCCCGTTGAAGTAGTCGCGCACGATGAACTGCGTGCCGAAGCCGACGGCCACGCCCACGATGCCGAGCCCTGCGACCGCGGGGCCGATGTCCAGTCGCAGCTCGCCCAGGATCATCACGAAGGCGATCAGGAGGATCACCGCGCGGATCGCGTTGGTCCCCAGGGACTCCAGCGTGTCCATCCGCTTCTTGATCTCAACCGCGGAGAGCTCCTGGGCCGTGCCCTCGGACGTCTCCCGGTCAAGCAGCGCCTTGACGATGCCACGGACGGCGCCCCGTGACAGGCGGAGCAGGAGCACGGAGATGACGAGGATCAGCAGGACCGGGAGGCCCACGTCCTGCAGGATGGCGATCGCCTGGTCGGCGAGCGCGGCGGTGGTCTTGGCATCCATCGCCGCCTAGCCTAGCAGCGCAGGCGAGGGACGTTCGTGCCCCGGCCCGGACATGCAGGCGCCCGGCCGCCGGCGGGCGGACCGGGCGTCTGCCGGTGGCGCGGAGAGTTCAGGCCGCGGTGCCGCCGAGGCGGACCGTGACCGCGGCCGCCGCCTGACGGGCGAGTCGTGCGATCTCCGGTACGCGTGCGGGCGTGATCCGGAAGGAGGGGCCCCACACGTCCAGGGCGGCCGCGACGTTGCCGCGCGCGTCGTAGACGGGTGCGGCGATCCCGTTGAGGGAGGCGTCGTACTCGCCGAACGAGGTGGCATAGCCCCGCCGGCGAACCCGCGCGAGCTCCTCGAGGAGCGGCTCCAGCTGCGTGATGGTGCGGTCCGTGCAGTGGTCAAGACCTCGCCGGACCATCTTCATGATCTCTCGCTCCGGCATGGCCGCCAGCAGGACCTTGCCCGCCGCAACGGAGTGGACGGGAGCGAAGCGCCCGGTCCAGTCGCCCATCGCAACGAGATTGGGGCCATCTGCCTGTGCCACCGTGAGCAGGCGCTCCCCGTCCAGGACGCCAAGACCCGTGGTCTCCCTGGTGAGCCGGGCCAGGCGGTCCAGCTCCGGCATGGCGAGCGAGCGCAGGTCAAGCGTCCGCTCCGCCTGCTCGGCGAGACGGATGACCACGAGGCCCAGCCGGTACTTGCCGGACTCCTCGTCCTGCTCCACCAGGCCGCGCTTCTCGAGCGTGGCGAGGAGACGGGACGCCGTGGACTTGTGCAGGCCAAGCCTGCGGGCGAGCTCCGTGACTCCGGCTTCGCCGTGGCTTTCCCCGAGCGCGAGGAGCAGGGCCGCCGCCCGGTCAACGGACCGGACGGCATTCCCGTCGAACGTCATGCTGGGATCCCCTCCCTCGAGTGGCAGGACTGGGACGGTGACTAGATCTCTCCGCGGGCACGGGCCTCGAGCGCCGCGTCCAGGGACGTGGAGAAGATGGAGAGGATGCGGTCCACGGTGTCGCCCTTGGCGTGCGCCTCGCACATGAACCACGGCTCGCGGCTGTCCGGCTCCGGCATCGCCCCCAGGGCGTGCATGCCAACCGCCACCGCGTCGTACAGGGAGTGGTCCGTCTTGGCCCAGTCGCGATACTCCGTGGCCACCTGCTCCGTGAACATCGTGCCGAACATGGCGGGATGGCCGGTGAGGTGGTGCGGGATGCCACGGGCGGAGAGGATCTCCGTCAGGCCGGCGCGAACCTTCTCGCCCGTCGCGTGGATGGTGGCCAGGGCGTCCGTGTCGCGCAGGATCTCCAGGGTCTTGCGCGCGGCCGCCGCGGCGACGCGGTTGCCGGCGTACGTGCCGCCATGGCTGACCTTGTCCGGCAGGACGGACATGACCTCGTCGCGGCCGGCGAAGGCTGCGGCCGGGTAGCCGTTGCCCATGGCCTTCGCGTACGTGGCGAGGTCCGGCGTGATGCCGAAGAACTGGGCGGCGCCGCCCCTGGCGAACCGGAAGCCCGTCTTGACCTCATCGAAGATCAGGAGGATCCCGAACTCCTCGGTGAGCGCCCGCATGGCCTGGTGGAAGCCCGGCTGCGGGAGGATGCCGCTCGCATTGCCCAGGACCGGCTCCACGATGACGGCGGCGATGTCCGATCCCTCGCGCTCGAACAGGCGGCGGAGGCGCTCGATGTTGTTGTAGCGCGCCGGGATCACCGTCCTGGTGATGGCCTCGGGGATGCCACGGCCGTAGGTGAGGGCGACGGGGTTGTCCTCGTCCCCCAGCTCGTTGA
>CAIYZX010000047.1 GCA_903930745.1 uncultured Chloroflexota bacterium
ACCGTGAAGGCGCGCCTGCGCGAGGACCTGCTGGCCGCCGCGGTCCGCATGGGTCCGCGCTGGGCGGCGGAGACCCCGTCCTCGTCCGTGGTCCTGCTGGCCACCCGGGGCCTGGATGCGCTGGACGGCTTCTACGGCCGATATCTCCCGCAGGCCGTGTTGGCCGTGCTGGTTCCGCTGGCGGTCATCGTCTGTCTCGGGTTCGTGGACGGGGTGGCAGCCACCACGGTGGCGCTCACCGTGCCGCTGGTGCCGGTCTTCATGCTGCTTGTGGGGCGGATGTCCGCCGCGCACCGCGCCCGCCGATGGGCCCTGCTGGGGCGCCTGGCCCGGCGCTTCGGTGACGTGGTGGCGGGGCTCACCACCTTGCGGATCTTCGGGGCCGCAGACGCGCAGGTGGGCGTGCTGCGGAGGATCACGGACACGTACCGGTCCACCACGATGGCCACGCTGCGGGTGGCGTTCTTGTCCGCGCTCGTGCTGGAGCTGCTCGCCACGATCTCCGTGGCGCTGGTCGCCGTGGGCATCGGGCTGCGGCTGGCGGTGGGTGAGCTGACGCTGGACGTGGGGCTCTTCGCGCTGGTGCTGGCCCCGGAGGCGTACCTGCCGCTGCGGCGGCTGGGGGCGGAGTTCCACGCATCGGAGGAGGGGGTCACGGCGGCGGCCGAGGCGTTCGCGATCATCGAGGGGCACCCGCCTGTGGGCGGGGTGGGCGGCGCGGAGGCCGGGCTGCCGATGCCGAAGCCGATGCCGGCACGGATCCGGGCCCTCGTCATCGATGACGTCTCGGTGTCGCAGCCGGGTCGCGGCGTCCTGGCCCCTGCGGGCGCCTCGCTGGTGCTCCGGCCGGGCGAGGTGGTGGCGGTGACCGGGCCTTCGGGCTGCGGGAAGAGCACGCTCCTCGGGGTGATCCTGGCCCTGGTGGAGCCGTCCACGGGACGGGTGCTGCTGGAGGCTGGGGACACCTCGGGCGGGGCTGCCGATGCCGATGCCGATGCCGATGCCGTCGGCGCCGATGGCGTGGATGTGCGCGAGCTCGATGCCGAGGCGTGGCGCGGTGCCGTGGCATGGGTGCCACAGGCGCCGTACCTGCTCCCCGGCACCATCGCGGAGAACGTCCGCCTTGGAGCCCGCACGCCCGTGGCCGATGCAGATGTCGCGGCAGCACTGGACGCCGTTGGCATGGGCGAGGTCGCCGGGGTGGGTCCGTCCCGCGAGGTTGGCGAAGCAGGCCGCGGCCTCTCCGGCGGGGAGCGCAGGCGCGTGGGCGTGGCCCGAGCGCTGGTCCGGCGGGCGCCGGTGCTGCTCCTCGATGAGCCAACGGCCGGCCTGGACGCCGCCGCGGAGGCCGCGGTGACGCGGGCGATCCGCTCCGCTGCCGATGCCGGTGCCATGGTCCTGCTCGTCGCCCACCGCCCCGGTGCCATCGCGGGCGCGGACCGCTCCGTGGAGATCCGCTGGGCGGAGGCCGTGCCATGATGGACCTGTTCGCGGTCCTGCGTCTCGGCCGGCCGATGACCTGGCGGCTGCTCCTTGCCGTGGCTGCGGGCGTGGGTGCGGCCGGGGCCGCCATCGGGCTCGCCGCCACGTCAGCCTGGCTCATCTCCAAGGCGGCGCAGCAGCCGGTGATGCTCACCCTTCTCGCGGCGGTGACCGCGGTCCGGGCCTTCGGCATCGGGCGGGGCGTGCTCCGGTACGCCGAGCGCCTCGCCGCCCATGACGCCGCGTTCCGGGTGCTGGGCGAGCTGCGGGGCACGGTGTATGCCCGCCTGGTCCGGCTGGCGCCCGCGGGTCTCGCGGAGCTGCGGGCCGGCGATCTCGTCGCCCGCCTCGTGGGTGACGTGGATGGGCTGGCGGATCTCTGGCTGCGGGTGGCGTTGCCCTACGCGTCCGCGCTGGCGGTGGTCGCCGGGGCGGCCGTGCTCGTGGGCTGGTTCGTGCCGGGGGCGGCCGTGGTCCTGCTGGCGTCCGTGGCCGTGACCGCGTTCGTGGCCCCGCTGGCGGCAGGGTTGGCCTCAAGGGGCGCGGAGGCCCGCCTCGCCCCCGCCCGCGGCGCGCTCGCCGCAACCGCGTTGGACGTGCTGCGCGCCGCCCCGGAGCTGCTCGCCGCCGGGGTGGTGGACCGGGCGCTCGTCCCGCTTCGCGCGTCTGGCGCCAGGCTCGCGGCGGCGGAGCGGGGGACGGCGCTGGGCGCCGGCGCAGGGTCGCTCGTGGCCGGCATCTCCGCCGGTGCATCGGTCCTCGCCTCGCTCGTCATCGGCATCCTCTCGGTCCGCGCAGGCTCGCTCGATGGCGTCGCCCTCGCGGTGGTCGCCCTCACGCCCATCGCCGTGCACGAGGTGGTGGCGCCCCTCGCGCCATCGGCCCGCCTGCTGCCCGCCTTGGCCGCCTCCGCCCACCGCGTCATGGAGCTGCTCCATCGGCCGGAGCCGGTGACGGAGCCCGCGCCCACGGCCGCGAGCGCCATCCCCGATGGCCCCCTGGGTCTCCGCATCCGGGACCTTGAGGTCCGCTACCCGGCCGCCGCGGCCACCCCGGCCGCCCCGGCTACCCCGGCTACCCCGGCCACCACCCCGGCGGCGCTCGGCCCCGTCACCCTGGACATCCCCGCCGGCGCCCGCCTCGTCGTCACCGGCAGGAGCGGTGCCGGCAAGAGCACCCTCGCCGCGGCCTACCTGCGGTTCGTGGACCCGGCAGCGGGCGCCATCCACCTCATGTCGGGCGGCACCGCGCCATCGGCCGCAGCGCTCTCGGACATCCCATCGGACGAGGTCCGCCGCGTCATCGGCCTGTGCGAGCAGGACCCGCACATCTTCGACGCCTCGCTGGCGGACAACCTCCGCCTCGCCCGCCCGGGTGCGCCGGACCCTGAGTTGGACGCGGCGCTGGCGGCGGCGGGCCTCGCGGACTGGGCCACCACCCTCCCGGATGGCCTCCAGACCCAGGTGGGGGACCACGGCGCGCGCCTCTCCGGCGGCCAGCGCCAGCGCCTCGCCCTCGCCCGCGCGCTCCTCGCGGACGTCCGCATCCTGGTCCTGGACGAGCCCACGGAGCACCTGGACGAGGCCACCGCCAGGGCCTTCGTCGCGGACCTTCCCGCGGCAGCGCGGGACAGGACCCTGCTCGTGCTCACGCATCGTCCGGAGCTCTTCAGCGGGCCTGCGTGGGTCCACGGCCCAGAGCTTCGGAAACCCGGCTGAGCAGCGGCAACCCACCGGGATATCCTCACCGCCACCATGGACCACACGGATCTCTGCTTCCGCTCCACCACGGAGCTCGCCGCCCTCATCCTCGCCGGTGAGGCCACCAGCGAGCAGGTGACCCAGGCGTGCCTGGACCGGATCGAGGAGGTCAACGGCCGCCTCAACGCCGTGGTGGCCCTGGCGCCGGACGCGATGGACCGCGCCCGCGAGGCGGATGCCGAGCTGCGGCGCGGCGACCACCGCGGACCGCTGCACGGGGTCCCCTTCACGCTCAAGGACTCCATCGACACTGCTGGTCTCGTCACCACCGCCGGCACCGTGGGCTGGCGCCACCGCGTCCCGGAGCGGGATGCCACCGTGGCCGCGCGCCTGCGGGCCGCGGGCGGGATCCTGCTGGGCAAGACCAACACGCCGGAGCTCACCTGGTCCAACGAGACGGACAACGACGTCTACGGCGCAACCAACAACCCGTACGACCTCGCGCGGACGCCCGGCGGCTCCAGCGGCGGGCCCGCGGCGGCGGTGGCGGCGGGATGCAGCCCGTTCGACATCGGGTCTGACACGGGCGACTCCATCCGCCAGCCGGCGCACGTCTGTGGGATCGCGGGGCTCAAGCCCACCAGCGGCCGCGTGCCGCGCACCGGCCACAACCCGGGATCCGCGGGCCTCCTGGAGCGGCTGACGCAGCTGGGGCCCATGGCCCGGAGCGTCGCGGACATCGCCCTCGTGCTCCCGGTGATCGCGGGGCCGGACGGGGAGGACCCCCACATCGTCCCGGCGCCGCTGGGCGATCCCACGCGGGTGCGGATCGAGGGCCTCCGGGTCGCCTTCTTCACCACGAACGGCGTCCGGACGCCCACGCCGGAGATCCAGGCAGCGGTGGTAGCGGCGGGACAGGCGCTCTCCGCGGCGGGCGCCCTCGTGGAGAACGTGATGCCGCCGGACCTCCCGGCGCTGGGCTCCGTGTATGACCAGCTGGTGGGCGCCGACGGCTACTCGTGGCTCCAGCGCCTCATCACCGGGGCGGGGACGCCGGGCATGGGCTCGTACGAGACGCGCCCCTGGTTCGTCGCCGGGCGGCCGCTGGCGGGGGACGACCTCTCGGAGCTCATCGAGCACGTGGACACGCTCCGCAGCCGCATGCTCCGCTGGCTCACGGACAACCGCGTGGACCTGGTCGTCTCGCCGGCCCTGCCGCTCCCGGCGGTGCTCCACGGCGAGGGTCTCTCCCCGGAGTTCGGCGACACGTTCAGCGACGTGCACAACATCACCGGCTGGCCGTCCCTCGTGGTCCGCGGCGGCACGGCACCCGGCGGCCTGCCCATCGGCGTGCAGATCGCCGCCGGTCCGTGGCGCGAGGACGTGGCGCTCGCGGGCGGTGCGGTCATCGAGGCGGCCTCAGGCGGCTGGGTTCGCCCGCCCCTCTGACCCCCGGGCGCCGAGGCCGGCGCCGGATCCGGGCTCAGCCCAGCGAGGCGGCGAAGTCGCGGAGCTCGTCCACGTGGCGGCGCGCCATGCCCTCGGCCGGATCCGCGTGGACCAGCAGGGTGGGCACGGACCTGCCCGCGGCCCACGCCACGGCATCGGGACCAAGGTCGTCGTCGATCCATGCGCACGGCCGGTCGCCCACGTACGCCATCACGCTCCGGAGCTTGGGCGTGCGCGCACGGTAGTCGAAGTCGAAGCGGACGAACGGCAGCGGTGGCAGGCCAAGGGCCGGGGCGATCTCCACGTTGGCGGAGGCCTCCCACGTTGTGGCCCAGTGGAGCTCGAAGTCCGCGGAAAGCCGGCGGAGCATCTCGCCCGCCTCCGGCACGTACGAGGGTTTGTAGCCGCCGTCGCCGTCTTCGTCCCAGCCGCCAACGACAAGCAGCACGCCGTCCACGTCAACGAGGAGCAGGGGGCGCACGCGAGGGGCAGCCATCAGGAGCCCGAGAAGAGGCTGCCGAGATCCGCCAGCTCCAGCGGCGCATCGGTGGCGCGGAGCCCGGCGAGGCGGGCGGCCCGTCCGAAGAGCACGGCGGGGGACTCGCCGGCGTCCAGCATGGAGCGGACGGACGTGTCGCCCTCGGACTTCGAGAGCTTCTGGCCGGAGACGCGGCGCACCAGCGGATGGTGGAGAAACCGAGGCGGCGTCTCGCGGCCAAGGAGCCGGGCGAGGCGCAGCTGCACGGGCGTGGCGTCCAGCAGGTCCCGCCCCCGGATCACGAGGTCCACGCCGTGGCGCTGGTCGTCCACCACCACGCAGAACGCGTACGTCCAGTTGCCAACGCGGTCGCGGACCACGAGGTCACCGGTGGCGGCAGGCTCATCGGAGACCGGCCCGGCCAGCAGGTCCACCCAGCGCTCCGAGCCCGCCCCGATCGCCACCCGCAGGCTCGTGTCCGGCGCGTCCTCCGGCAGGCCGGCGGTGCGGCAGTCGCCCGGGCAGCCGATGCCCCGCCACGCCCGCCCTCGCTCCAGGGCGTACGTGGTGAACGTGGCGCGCGAGCACGAGCACGCGTACACCAGGCCATCGGCCCGAAGCGTGTCCAGTGCCGCCGCGTACACGTCGCCGTTGTCCGACTGTCGATACCCGGAGGCGCCGGAGCGCAGCTCGTCGTAGGACGGCGCGTCAGGGACGAGCCCCAGGCGCTCGAGGTCCGACAGCATGGACGCCTCGAACTCGGGGCGGGATCGCTGCCGGTCATGGTCCTCGATGCGCAGCAGGACCCGGCCGCCGATGGCCCGGGCGATGCCCCACGTGTAGACGGCGTTGACCAGGTGGCCGAGGTGGAGGTCGCCCGTGGGTGCGGGCGCGAACCGCGTGGTGGCGCCCGCGGGGAGCAGGCGCGCGTCCGGGATCGCAGAGCCCGTGACCGCGGGGACGAAGAGCTCGCCGCCGGCGTCGGCCGGGTCCACGGTCATGCCCGCTACTCGGCGGTGGGGGTGGGCGACGCCTCGCCCGAGGCGCCCGAAGCTTCCGAAGAGCCCGAAGCCGTCGCGCGATCCCGGTCCCGGTGCTCCACGCTGCGCGTGGCCGACAGGATCCGCCGGTAGATGGACAGCAGGTCCGCCTGCGCCAGCGGCCCCTCGTTTGCCATCGCCACCCGGATGAGCACCTCGCGCTCGCGCTCCAGGTCGCGCACCGCGCGCCGCCCGGCTACGGCCTTCGCCCGCCCGGCGGACCGGCCCAGCGTCGCCCGCTCGTTCAGCATGGCCACGATCCGCCGGTCCAGCTCGTCAATCTGCCCTCGGACCGAGGCAAGCTCCGCGATCGCATCGGATCGCTCCCCAACCGTCGGCCGGTGGCCGCGCGTCTCGTCGCTCATGCGCCCGTCTCCATCCCGGCGAGCACGCTCCGCACCGCCGCCTCAACCGTCTCCACGGGCACGTCGTCCCGCACCAGGTACCCGTCCGCCGTGGGGAAGACCCAGCGCAGGCGCCCGTCCGCGTGCTTCTTGTCCGTCCCGGTGGCCGCCACCACGTCGGCGGCATCGAACGCCAGCGGCGCGAGCGCCAGCCCGGCCCGCGTCAGAAGCGTCTCGATCCGAGCCGCTCGCTCAGGGGGTGTGGTCCCAACCGCCACGCCGATCCGGCATGCCGCCCGGAGACCGTACGCCACCGCCTCGCCGTGCATCAGGCTCTCGTACCCGTCCACGGCCTCGATGGCATGGGCCACCGTGTGCCCCAGGTTCAGGGAGATGCGACCGGTTGACCCGGCGGTCTCCCGCTCGTCGGCCACCACCACGTTCACCTTCGCCCAGCCGGCGCGCTCCACCAGCTCCGCGAGGACGCCGCGCTCGAACGCGCCGCGATCCCCGGTGGCCACCGCGGCGACCTCCGCCTCGAGCGTGGCGAAAAGGGCCTCGTCGCCAAGGCCTGCCATCTTGATGATCTCACCCAGCGCCGCACGCAGCTGGCGCTCCGGCAGGGTCCGCAGCGCGGCCACGTCCAGGATGATCGCCATGGGGTGGTGGAAGGCGCCCAGGAGGTTCTTGCCCTCCGGCAGGTCCACGCCCGTCTTGCCGCCGATGGAGCTGTCCACCTGGGCCACGAGCGTCGTGGGCACCTGGATCCACGGCACGCCCCGCAGGTACGCGGCCGCGAGGAAGCCCGCCGGATCGCCCAGCGCGCCACCGCCGATGGCCACGAGGGGCTCCTTGCGCTCCGCCCTGCGACGCGCCAGGTCCCGCGCCGCCTCCTCGATGACCGGCAGGCGCTTCGCCGCCTCACCGGCCGGCAGCATCACGGTCTCCACGGGCCAGCCGTTCGCCGAGAGCCGGTCCGCGAGCTCCTGGCCGAAGGCCTCCCACGCCCCGGGCTCCGACACGAGCAGCGCCCGGCGGGCCCCGGCCCGTGCCAGCGCGGCACCCACGGCATCGGCCGCCACGCCCTCGCCGACCACCACCTCGCCGATGGGCGTGGTCGCCCGCAGGAGCGTGGTGG
>CAIYZX010000048.1 GCA_903930745.1 uncultured Chloroflexota bacterium
AGCATGATCACCATCGCGAGGCGCATGGACGAGAGGAAGTGCCAGAGCCACTCGAGAGCCCTGTCAACGTGGTCCATGAGCGTGGGGGCGGCCGCGGCCGGCGCCGGATTGGAAGCCGGGGTGAGCGGCCGGGTGTCGACCTGATTGGTCATCTCCAGCCTCCCTAGAGGCCGAACAGCGAGCCTGCGCCCGCCAGTCGGCCAAGAAGATTCGTGAACATCAGGGCGCCCAGGACCACGAGCAGCATGCCCGTGACCACGGAGACGGCCTGGTGGTGGCGGCCGAACCAGCGCATCCGCTGTGCCACGACCGAGGCCCCCATGGCCACGGCGAGGAACGGGATGGCGAGGCCGGCCGCGTAGACGGCGAGAAGCACCGTGCCGTACACGGCGGACGAGCTCGCGGTGGCGAGCCCGAGGATGCCGCCCAGGATGGGCCCGATGCACGGGCTCCAGCCTGCGGCGAAGAGAAGCCCGAAGACGAAGGACCGCGGGTAGCCCGGGAGGCTCTGCGGAACGGAGGGGCTGCCGAAGCCGCCCATCGGCCCGCCGGCCATCACGAGGCCGCCGCCCATCGTGGGCATGGCGCGGGTGTCGCGCCACAGGGCGCGGACGTTGATCACGCCGGCCACCTGGAGGCCCAGGAAGACCAGCAGGGCGCCGCCGATCATGTTGAGCGTGCGCCGGTCGATGACGGCACCGAGCGCACCGAGCGCCGCCCACGCCGCCACGAAGACGAGCGAGAAGCCGGCGGTGAAGGCGAGCCCGTGCGCCAGGGCGGCGCGACGGCCGGCGGTGCCGTTGTCCGTCGTGCCAACCATGTACGAGACGTAGGCGGGGACCAGGGGCAGGCAGCATGGGGACGCGAAGGACGCCACCCCGCCCATGAAGGCGAGGCCAACGCCAACCGCGCTGCCGAGGTCTGTCATGACGTCAGCTCCCCACCTGGAGCGTGCCGGTCATGTTCGGGTGGATGGAGCAGAGGAAGGTGTAGGCGCCGGCCTTGAGCGCCGGGATGTTGTAGTCCGCGGTGGTGGGGCCGGTGACCATGACGCCCGCGAAGACGACGGTGCCCGTGGCGTCCTTGATCTGGACGTCGTGCGGCAGGCCGTTCTCCTGGTTGTCGAAGTGGATGGTGAAGGGCGTGTCCGCCGGTGCGGCGAGCTGGCTGGTGCCGTACGCCAGGTTCAGGGCGGTCAGGTTGAGCACGTTGCCCGTGGGCGCGCTGGGGGCGACGGACGGAGCGGCGGACGGAGCGGCGCTCGGGGCCGCGCTGGCACCGGCGCTGGCGCTTGGGGCCGCGGACGGGATCATGGACGAGCTGTTGAGCGAGTCCAGGTGGGCCTTCACGGTCTGGGCCAGCGACCCGTTGGGGTCAAGCTCCACGACCTTGTTCCACTCGCGCTTCACCGCTTCCCAGTCCGGGTTGGTCTGGTTGAGGTAGAGGAAGCCCAGGTCGTAGTGGACCTCGGCGTTCTTCGGGAACTCCTCGGCAAAGGCCAGCCAGGTCTTCTCGGCGTTGTCGAGGTCGCCCACGTTGAAGT
This sequence comes from uncultured Chloroflexota bacterium, assembly GCA_903930745.1. Lineage (GTDB taxonomy): Bacteria > Chloroflexota > Limnocylindria > Limnocylindrales > CSP1-4 > CAIXZV01. The sequence goes on from CAIYZX010000048.1 coordinate 1,544, forward strand.
AGACCGCGCCGCGCGCGAGGCGGGCACGCTCGTTCTTGGGATCAACCTCGATGACCTTGTCAAGCCAGGGACCGGCCTCCTCGTACATGCCCACGCTGTAGAACTCGTTGGCGAGCGCCATCAGCGTGTCCACGTCCTTGGGGTTGGCCTGGTACTTCCCCATCAGCTCGCTGACCTTCGCCTGGTCAAGGGCGGGGCCGGTGGCAGCGGGCTGCGATGCCTGTGCACCATCGCCGATGGGCGAGCCGGAGCCACCGTTCACCAGCTGGTTGACACCGAAGGCGACGGCGACCACCGCCGCGACGGCGACGGTCCCGAGCACCAGGCGCTTCCAGACGTTGGGCTGGGCGGACGCGGTGGCCGCGACCGGGGCGGCGGTGGCCGCAGCGACGCGGCGCGCCTCGCGGCGCTCCTTCTTCGTGGGCCGTGCGGCACGCGCGCCGGGCGCCATGTCCGCATGCGCGCTCGGGGTCACCGAGGCGTAGAG
>CAIYZX010000049.1 GCA_903930745.1 uncultured Chloroflexota bacterium
GCCGACCAGGTCATCGACATGGGGAAGCCCACCGCGGTGGGGGACCTCAACATCACCTTCGTGCGCGAGTCGCAGCACACGCGCCTCAACGTTGCCAAGGACCCGGGCGTCCCGTTCGTGTGGATTGGCTCTCTCCTGCTCGTGGCCGGATTCAGCATCCGGTTCATGTTCCCCCACAAGCGCCTCTGGGGGCGCATCACCGCCCGCCCGAACGGCGGCGCGGTCGTGGGCCTGGCGACCCTCACCGCTCGTGAGGTCGCCGAGGGCTCCGAGTTCGACGACATCGCCAACGACATCCGCACGGCGCTGACCGCGTCTGCGAAGGCCTGAGGGAGACCACCATGGAGAAGATGTCCGGCTACGCCTTCGTGGCGGCCATCCTGAGCACCGGCCTCGGGACCATCCTCTACTACCTGTACGCGATCAGCGGCGTCCGCGCCGCGAAGCTCGCCACCGCCGGCGGCCCGGCGATGGGCGGCACGGTTGGCCTTGCCTCCGGCCCGCGCACCGCCGCCATCGGCAAGTACGCGTCCATCTTCGGCTGGCTCGCCGTCCTGGCCCTGTTCGCCAGCCTCGTCTTCCGCACCATCGCCACGGGCCACGGCCCGTTCGCGAACATGTTCGAGTTCTCGGTCGCGTTCAGCTTCGGCATCCTGGCCACCTACATGTGGTTCGAGCGCAAGTACCACCAGAAGGTGCTCGCGCTGGTCGCCCTGCCCGTCGCGCTCGCCATGAGCGTCTACGCCTGGAGCATCCAGGGCCCCATCGAGCCGCTCGTCCCCGCGCTCCAGAACAACATGCTGCTCACGGTCCACGTGGCCGTCGCGATCGTCGCCTACGGCTCGTTCGCCATCGCCTTCGCCGCCTCGCTGCTGTACCTCCTGCAGGGGACCTGGGCGCTCGCGGCGGCCCTCATGGTGGTCTTCGCCCTCGCCGGTGCGCCGGTTGGCCTCGTAGCCCAGAAGGGCCAGGTCGTGGGCCTCCTGGGCGGCCTCCTGGGCGGTGCCTTCGCCGGCCTCATCCTGGGAGGCGTCGCCCGCTGGGCCGGCGTCCTCGCGAGCCTCAAGGACGCGAGCGGCGGCCGCTGGGGCCTCCCGAAGCCGCAGGTCCTGGACGAGATCGGCTACCGCGCCGTCGTGGTGGGCTTCCCGTTCCTCAGCCTCACGATCATCCTGGGCGCCGTCTGGGCTGAGACCGCGTGGGGCACCTACTGGAGCTGGGACCCCAAGGAGACGGCCTCGCTGATCACCTGGTTCATCTACGGCTCCTACCTCCACGCCCGCGTCATGCGCGGCTGGCGCGGCGATCGCGCCGCGTGGCTCCTCGTGTTGGGCTTCGTGGCCACGCTCTTCACCTACTTCGGCAACCTGATCTTCGGTGGCCTCCACAGCTACTCCGGGCTCGGCTGAGCACGGCGCGGCACAGGACAAGGGAGTCACAACCATGAGTGCAGCAGGCACCGCACGCCGGTCGGCCGGCGACTCGGCCGGCAGGCTGCAGACGTTCATCGTGATCGCGGTCGCCGCGATCGTGATGGGCGTCGCCGCGTACATCATCGTGGGCCCGGGTGACGGCGTCACCCAGGTCCAGCTCAACGAGGGGGCCGCGGCACAGGCCCCTGCGGTGGGAGCGGTGCCGCCGGCGTTCAGCGGCACCACCTATGACGGCAGGACGCTGAGCCTTGCCGACTACGCCGGCAAGCCGGTATGGCTCACGTTCGGCGCCTCCTGGTGCCCGGACTGCCGGAACGAGGCATCGGACGTGGAGGCGGCGTACGTGGCGGCCCAGCCCAAGGGCCTCCAGGTGGTTGGGGTCTTCCTCAACGAGCCGGCGTCCGACATCGCGTCCTATGCGGGGAAGGCCGGCCTGACGTTCCCCATCGTGGTTGACGAGAACGCGGACATCGCGTCGGCCTATCGCAACATGGGCATTCCCACGCACTACTTCATCGGCGCGGACGGCAAGATCAAGCTCGTCCGGATCGGCGCCCTCTCCAGGGAGGACATGGATCAGGCGATCGCCTCGATCCTGAACTGAGGCAGCACGCATGAGCGAACGGGAGCGGCCCGACGGGATGGAGCCCGGCGGGCAGGAAGCGGCCAAGGACCCCAGGCGCGAGTCCCTCGCGGACGGGGTGGCCGAGGTCTCGGCGAACGCCGGGGCAGGCGAGACGGCGACCGCCACGGCGGCCGCCGGACCCGCACGCCCCAAGCACCCCTTCTACCTTCGCGGTCGCCGCCTCCAGCTCCGCCTGCCCCGCTCCCGGGCGGGCCTCTTCGCGCTCCTGCTCCTGCTCGCGGGCTTCGGTGGCGTGGGCATCTTCGCCGGCGTCTCGCTCATCGCCTGGACGGAGACCGCGGACTTCTGCGGTCGCTGCCACACGATGGCCCCGGAGCTCCGCGCCTACGAGGCGGGCCCCCATCGTGACGTCTCCTGTGGCGAGTGCCACGTCGAGCCCGGCGTCACGGGCTGGGTCAAGGCCAAGATCAACGGCACCCGCCAGCTGATCGACGTGGTCCTGGGCACCTACCCCATGCCCATCGAGCCGCCGCCCCATGAAGCGCTCCCCAAGACCGCGGACACCTGCCAGAAGTGCCACGCGCTGGACGACCGGCAGTTCGTGAGCCTGCGCACCAAGACCCAGTTCTCCGAGGACGAGGCGAACACCCGCCAGTTCGTGGGCCTGGAGATCCGGCCCACCGGTGGCAACCCCTTCGACGTGGGCCGCTCCGTCCACTGGCATGTGCTGGAGGACGTCGAGTACGCGTCCGCAGAGGCGAATGGTCCGGTGATCGACTACGTGCGGTCCACCCGCGACGACGGCACGGTGACCGAGTACATCGCCCAGGGCAAGATCAGCGACGCGGGCCAGGTCCAGGGCGACATCGACGCGATCACGGGTGCGGAGCCCCTGACCACGATGACCTGCTACGACTGCCACAACCGCATCGGCCACAACATCGCCAACCCGCGCGCCAACATCGACTACGAGCTGTACACCGGCGCCATCGATCCCAGCCTCCCGTACATCAAGCGCGAGGCGATGCGGATCCTGTGGGGCACGTACGAGAGCGAGGAGGCCGCGGCCGTCGAGGCGGACAAGCTGGCCGACTTCTACAAGACCAGCTACCCGGACATCTACGCCACGAAGCTCGCCCAGATCCAGGTTGCGATCGACCAGATCAAGACGCTCTACCGCAAGACCGCCGTCCCGGAGATGAAGGTCACCGCGCGGACGTACAAGAACAACCTGGGCCACACGGACTTCCCGGGCTGCTTCCGGTGCCATGACGGCGGCCACTTCAAGGTGGTGGACGGCGTGGCCACCAAGACGCCCATCCCGTCCACCTGCGACACGTGCCACACGTTCCCGCAGCTGGGCCCCACGATCGCGTCCGTGCCGCTGGGCATCCCGCCGGCCACGCACAGCGACAAGCTCTGGGTCTTCAGCCACAAGAGCGAGATCAACACGCTGGACCCGGGCGGCACCACCTGCGGCGAGTGCCATGCCCGCGACTACTGCGTGAACTGCCACTCCACCGGCGCCGTGACCGTCGAGCACGACACGATGGCCACCAACCACGCGAAGGTGATCCGCGAGCAGGGCAACACGGCCTGCGCCTACTGCCACCTGCCGGTGATGTGCGCGCGGTGCCACAAGGAGCCCGTCCTCCCGGTCACCACGCCGTTCTCCCACGGCACGGACCAGGAGGGCTCCGTCCTGGAGGACGCGAACGCCTCGCTGGCCTACCCGCTCGTCTCGCTGAACCACCAGGCGGTGGCGGCGCTCTCGAAGGGGGCGGCCGCAACCCCCTGACGGGGGCACCACACTCGCCCGTTCTCGCGGAGGGGACGCCGCATGACCGGGCTAGCGGGCGGTCGTGGCCCCGTGCTGCGACCGCCCGTCCAGGAGGAGCGCTACGCCCGCCCGATCGCCAGCCGGTCAGGGCGGGCGTAGACGTTGTAGCC
>CAIYZX010000050.1 GCA_903930745.1 uncultured Chloroflexota bacterium
AGGACGCTGATCATCCCGGCCGCCGCGCGGTGGACGCCGCCGGTCACCGGGGCCTCCAGGGTCTGCACGCCCTTCTCGGCCGCCAGGGCCGCGAGGCGCTGGAGCTCGTGGAGGTCGTTGGTGCTCATGTCGATCCAGGTGCCGCCCGACGCCAGCCCCTCCAGGATCCCGTCCGGACCCGAGACCACGTGTGTGACCACCTCCGGCGAGGGGAGGCAGGTGATGACGGTGTCGCTGCCACGGGCGACATCGGCCGCCGTCTTCGCGCCCTTCGCGCCCAGCGCCACCAGCTCCGCGACCGCCGCGTCGTTGATGTCCGAGACGGTGACCTCGAAGCCTTCCTTCACCAGGCTGCCGGCCAGGTGCTTGCCCAGGGCGCCAAGCCCGATGAAGCCGATGCGCATTCGTCCAGTCTCCTCTGCCGCCTGCTGTCCGGTGTGGGGCGCCGCCGCGAATTCGTCGCACGGCGATATGACGATTGTCCGATGCCGATGCCCTGCGCACAAGCCGTGTCTCGTGGCGGGAGTGCCGCCGATCGCCGGGTTGGGCCGCGGCACGAGTCGCATGGGCCTTGCGCCCCCGGTAGGCGCGATGCCACGATCCGTGCACGCTGAGCCCGTTCGCCTGACGTCACTTCGGCGACCTTGGCCACAGTGGAGGAGGTCTGGGCGTGGACTCTGCGGAACGGGTTGCCAGGGCGGTACAGCTGAAGCCGGCGGCGCCCGGCCAGACGCCCGTCGCGCCGCTGATGATCCACTACACGGCGAAGCTCGCCGGCATGTCGCAGGCGCAGATCTTCGCCGACGTGGATGCGTGGCGGAAGGCCGTGGACCGGGCGGCGGACCGGCTCCCGTTTGACATCGGCTTCGCGCTCTGGCCCACGGACGTGCCGTTCTCGGAAGGCCTCAAGCACCGGCTGCCCGGCCGGGAGCTGGGCGATGACGAGATGTTCCAGATGCTCGAAGACGAGGTGATGACCACCGACGACTACGAGCTGATCCTTCGCCAGGGCTACGGCCGCTGGTTCATGGACTACATGGTCCGCGTCCAGCCGCAGCTGTCGCCGGGCGCCCTGTCCCGTGCGCGCACCACGTTCCACTTCATCCAGCTGGCGTGGCGGATCCGCGGCAACGCGAAGCGGCTGGAACAACGGGGGATCGTCCCGTCCTTCTACGGCGCGGGCTACCCGCCGTTTGACATGTTCAGCCTGGCCCGGACGTTCGCGAAGTTCTCCGAGGACCTCTACGACATGCCGGAGATGGTGGCGAAGGCGTCCGATGCGGCCGTGGAACCCATCATCGCCACCATGCTGCAGCCCCTGATGATGAGCAAGGGAACGCGGGTGTGCATCTACCCGATGCGCTGCAGTGCCACGTTCATCTCGCCCAAGATGTTCGAGGAGCGGGCGCTCAAGCACCTGGTCCAGATGACGGAGGCGTTCGTCGCGCGCGGGCTCACCGTGCTGCTCCACTGCGATGCCAACTGGACGCCGATGCTCAAGTACTTCCGCGAGCTCCCCCAGGGCAGCTGCATCCTGGAGCTGGATCAGGACACGGACATCGGGAAGGCCAAGGAGATCCTTGGCGACTGGATGTGCATCCGCGGGAACGTGTCGCCCACGCTGCTGGCCTTCGGTGAGGTGGCCGAGGTGGAGGCCGAGTGCGAGCGGCTGATCCGGGACATCGGGCACGGCGGCGGCTTCATCCTGGGCTCCGGCTGTGAGGTCCCGCTGAACGCCAAGGTGGAGAACGTGGAGGCGATGTACCGCGTGGCCCGCGGCCTCGCCTCCGGCTCCGTGTCGTAGCATCGCCGCAATCGACGGACTGGACAGCGAGAGGGCCTGATGCTCGGAGACCTAATTGCGCGCGCGCGCACCGCGGCGCCCGCCGCCTTTGAGGCTGGCTCCTTCGCTTGGCCACCGCCAGAGTTGGTGGAAGACGGGAAACTGGACATTCCCTGGGGCCAGACACAGCCGATGGATTGGCCGGGCGGGACCGTGGTGATTCGCGGCGAGGTGGATGATGGACACGACGCCTACGGTGATTTGGTCCTGAAGACGCGGGGTCTGGACACGCTCGCTTGGTACCGATCCTTCCACTTCGGCGAATCTGGATGGGGTATCTACATCACAGAAGCCGGGGTGCGGAGGGTTGCATCGGCCCTCGCCGGCGACGCTGATCTCGCCTTTGCCGTACTTTGGGCTCACGAGTATTTCCACTTCCTGAGCGACATCGCGGCCACCTTCATCGAGGCGGAGTCGGGTCGTGCCGCCTACCTTCCCCACCACCGCCTGGTCAGACAGGTCCCTGCTGCATTGGGTCATGCCGGGTGGTGCCACATCTCCGAAGCCATGGCGAACGCCTACGCACTCGACAATCTCGAGGTGCGGACAAGGATCCCGGAGATCAAGCGCTGGATGCGACGTGGCCAGCCAGCCGGGTATTCCGATGGTCCGAGCTATTCGAGATCCGCGCTTGGCCCGGGCGGCAAGGGGGCGTCAGACCGCGGTCGACGGGAGTTGATGTGGCACCTGTTCGGCTCGACTGGGCAGGCCTCGCAGTCTGCGCCGGATCCCTCTCCGGCCCTCCTGGATCTGGCGCACTGGCTTGCGGACGATCGTGCGGTCCCCTGGTTCTGGGTCTCGGATCGGCGGCAACTTCGGCCAGACAGCGTCCCTCTCATGGCCAACGCACACGTTGACACGACGCCGACGTTCGAAAGGCAGATCGCCAAGCTCGGTCTTTGGGCGGACTGGGAGAAGGCCCGCGACCTGTTGGCCCGCGATGCCCAGCACCCAGGCCTACATTTCAAGAAGCTGAAGGGCTCAGGGACCGTGTTCTCAGTTCGGCTGGGCCGTGACTATCGAGGCCTGCTCCGCTTGAGTCCACACGGCACCCTTGTCGCGGAGAAGGCCGACAAGCGCTCAGACGTCTACCGCTGACCCCCTTGACGGGGGAGGGTGCCCGGGAAAGGCCAGCCTCGCGCACTTGACTCCACAGCGACCGGGTTCGTCAATGGACCCTGCCCCGCTCATTCGAGGACGGCGTAGACATACGTCAGGCGGACCCTCGCGATGTCCCAGTCGCCGTAGTTGAAGCCATACGCCCGCACGTAGGCCCGGACGCCTCGAGTAGATGAGACATGACCCGACGCGGCGACTGAGGTCGAGTACCAACCGTATGTGATTCCGGTGTTCCGGACGCCGTCCTCGGATGCCTTGGCGAAGTTGTAGAGCGAGATCGTCGCTGGCCCAATGTAGACCGTTGGCCAATGTTCTCGACCTTGAACTGAGAAGGTCAGGCTCTTGTACCGAACGGCCCGCGGTAGCGTGAACATGTAGCGCGCGTAGGCATACTCGTCGAAGAGGTTTCCGTACAGGTTCAGACACCCGTACCAGTCGCACGAATGGCGATCCACGAATGCGTAAGGGGTCGCGCCGGCTGCCGAGTACTGGCTTCCATATCTTGTCTGCGATCCCGTGTACCAGTGAAGTCTCTTGGATGAGACCGTCGTGTATGAGGTGAAGGTCTTGGTGTGGCCAACCCCATCGCGAAGCACCTGCGAAACTCGGTAGGTTCCGGCGGAAACCACCGTCCCAGTTCCGCTGCGGCCGTCCCAGTTGATGGACCAGGCGACTGCTCGACTCGGCAGTGACCAAGTCCGCACCAGCTTTCCCGTCGCGTTGTTGTAGACGCGGATGGCAACCGACACCGGCTCGCCGGGAGTGCCGCGGATGGCAACCGTGTCCAGGTACCCATCCTTGGCTGGGTAGAACGTTGGACGCTGGACCGTCACGCCGGTCGCTGTGACCCCCATGTCAGCAGCAACGGAGACAGAGGCGGCAGAGGAAGTCGCTGGTGCATGTGCCAGATCGCCACCGTAGCGCGCCTCAATCTGGTGCGGTCCGGCGCCATAGAGTCGGATCCTAAGGGCTGCGACTGAGGTTGAAGCGGCGGCGCTGCTGAGGGGGGCGACTCCCAGTAGGACGGGCGCCGCGCTCGTGTCCCAGAACTCGACGTCCCCGCTCGCCTCCGCACTGTCGATGGTCGCGAGCAGAGTCACGAGCCCCTCGCCTGAGACCACAGAGTCGGGACTTGCTGTGAGCGTAAGGCCGACTTCGGCCGGCGGTAGCAGTGACTGGATCTCGGTTTGACTCAGTGCACGGCCCCACACGCCCACCTCATCAACGGCGCCCGCAAACTGGGTTACCTGTCCGCAGTCGTTGGCCGCGTCGCCGATCACGAGATCATCCCCATCAGCCAGTCCGTACCTGATGGTCTTGGCAGCACCGGTGGCTCCCACGAGAGCCCCATCCAGGTAGAGGCGGACCGTCGACCCGTCGAAGGTCCCCGCGGCATGATGCCAGCGGCCATCCCACACACTAGCCGCGCCGGGGGAGGGCGAGAAGGCAAATGAAGCGCCGTCCCAGATACCAAAGGTGAGGCCGCCGCTTCCGTCTGTCTTCAGCATCCAAGACGACGCCAGGCAGTTCACGAGCCCCTTGCTGACGATTGCCCGCCAACCCCCGGGGCTCCCGTTCGCCCTTAGAAAGGCGGAGACCGTGACAGCGCCCGTGTCGAGTGTCGGCGCGGCTGGCACCACGATCCGAGCTCCGAGCCCATCGAACTCAACGGCCGATCCCGCAACTCCGGCAACGTATGTGGCACCGATCAGGGTCCCGTCGTGGCTCTGGCCGGCACTATCTAGAGCAGTCGACCCGGATCCTTCGTTGAGATCCCAGTAGCCGAGCAACCCGGCCGGGGCGCCGAGAAGATGGACCCGAAGTTGTGCGACAGCAGCGTCCGTCGTGTGGGTGCCAAGCGCCACAACCAAGATCAAAGCGCTGATAACCGAGCGCAACCCCCTGCTCCTCTCGCCCGCCCACCCTGTTGTAGGACGCATCTCGAAGCATCATGACACCATTGCGCCAGAACAGCAGACTCGGCGTGTTTGGCCGTCCCGCGGTGTAGGCTTGCACGCACTCCCCGGGCCGGCGCCCTCGCGCTTCCCGGGTGGAGACCTGTCGGGGCGTGGCGCAATGGTCGCGCACGTGCTTTGGGAGCACGAGGTTGTGGGTTCGAGCCCCACCGCCCCGACCAACCCCCTCTCGTGCGCCCGCCGCCCTGCCATGTCCCGCGGTGATCGGTGCCACCGATGGATCCCCGGCGGTTGGCGCAGATTGATCGGTGCGGGCGATCGAAATGACGCCAGGCGCGCCGAACGGCGGCTCCGCGGGGCGGATTCCGGTCGAGTTGATCGCTGCCGTCGATCAAACGACGGCAAGGGCCTGAAAAACATCGCTGCCACCGATCACCGGGGACAGCATCGGCGACAATCGGGCCAGTCGAGTGGCAAGGGGTGTGCGCATGCGGTTCCGGACGATCGTTGGCCTGGCGGGTGTCGGCGCGCTCGCGGTGGCCGCGGCGAGGCACCTGCGATCGCACGGCGAGACCGGACACCAGCACGGCGCGGACGGGGAGCACGGCCACCAGCCCGGTGGCGCATCCATCCTCATCGAGGGCGTTGGCGTCTACGACGCGGTGTTCACGAAGCTCCTCGCCGGCTTCTACCGCGAGGTGGCGGAAGAGGCCCTGGAGATGGCGGGGCCGGGGGCGCGGGTGCTGGACATCGGCTGCGGGCCCGGGCAGTTGGCCGTGGAGCTGGCGCAGCGCGGCCTCCGCGTGATCGCCACGGACCTGGACCCGGCGATGGTGGAGCGGGCGGAGATCCGGCTCGCCGCCGTGGACCCGGCCGCGGACGCCGTGGTGGCCGATGTGGCCGCCCTGCCGTTCGACGACGGCGCCTTCGACCTCGTGGTCAGCACCCTCTCGCTCCACCACTGGGGTGACGTGCCGGCGGGTGCCCGCGAGATCGCGCGCGTGCTGGCGCCGCGCGGCCGGGCGCTGGTCTTTGACCTGGACAAGGGGCGAATGCCGTTCCACGGTCCCCTGCCGGAGCCGTCAACGCGCTTCCACGGCACGGCGCTGGACGTGGTGACCTCTGACGCGTGGCCCTGGCCGGGCCCTCTGCCGATCCTCCGCCGCGTGGAGCTGGCCGCCCGCTAGTCCCGGCGCCAGACCGGGCCCGGGCCCGGCGAGGGTTCAGTCGCCGGCGTCGCTCTCCGGGTCCGTGCCGGGGGTTGGGTCCGCGTCACCCACGTCCCCACCCGGCGCGACATCCTCGGACGAGGACGCGTCATCGCCGCCCGTGTCGGCCGTGGAGTCAGGCGTCGCCGCCTCGTCGTCGCCGTCGGTGGAGTCATCACCGCTGCCGCCGTCGTCGCCGTCGGTGAAGCCGTCGTCGCCGGACTCATCGGACGCGTCTGAGGCCGCCTCACCGTCGTCGCCCGGCTGAGCGCTCCCGTCCGCAACGCCAGCATCCTCATCGTCGGCGCCCGCGGAGGGGTCGGTCGCGGCGGACGTGTCGCGCGGGATGGACGGATCCAGGTCGTAGTCGTCGTCCGGTGGGAGCACCACCAGGATGGGGGCCGGGAAGTCATCGGCCTGCGGCGCAGGCGAGGCGGCCGGCAGGGATGGTGCGGCGGGCGCGGACGGCACGGGCGCGGCGGACCCGCGATCCGGCAGCAGGTCCATGCCGCCGGTCTCGGCGATCTGCCGGACCACGGTGACCGCCCCAACCGCGGCTGCGCCAAGCACCACCGACGAGGAGACCACCAGGGCGCCCGTGACGCCCAGCGCGAGGGCAAGACCCCGAACCCGGGACCCCGTGGAGACGCGCCGGTCATGCATCGTCGCCACCCGCCAGCCGGCGGCCGCGCAGGCCACCGCGTCCCGCCCCGCGCGGTGCCGCGCGGCAACGGCGAAGGCGCGGACCGGCGTGGGGTCGGGCTCGGCGGCAACGCGGGCCATGATCGAGTCGGTCAGCGGGTCCACGTACGTCACCGCGTGGACTCCGAGCGCAGCTGGTGCCGCAGCATGCCAAGTGCGCGATGGATGCGGGACTTGACGGTGCCCTCCGGGGCTCCGGTGACCCGGGCGATCTCCTCGATGCTCAGCTCGCCCGAGAACCGGAGAGCGATGACGCGACGGTAGTCCTCCGGGAGCGCCTCGATGAGTGTCAGCAGCTCGCCGTGACCCTCGCGGGTGAGGCTCAGCTGCTCGGGCTCGGCACCCTCGTCGGCCGCGGTTGCGGCCAGCGCGCTCTCCGCAGCCTCCCCCGTGAGCAGGTCCTTGCGGGACCGGAGCCGGGCGAAGGCGAGACGGAGGGCGATCCGCCGGACCCAGGCGCCGAAGGCACCGTCTCCCCGCCAGGTGGGCAGGGCCCGGAACCCGGCCACGAAGGCGTCCTGCATCACGTCGGCCGCCTCGTCCGGATCGTCCAACACCCGGCGGCAGGCGGCAAGCACCACGTCCGTGCAACTCTCCACGAGGAGCCGGTAGGCGTCGCGGTCGCCGGCCAGGACGGCATCGGCGAGGACTCTGTCGCGGGAGTGCTGGTCTGACATACCTGCCCTGCGGGGGACGCTACGGAGGCGGATCTGTCGATCTTGCGCTGTTGCATGATCGTGGTCCCCTGCCCGCGGCCCCATCCCCCGGAGGAGGTACGCCGGGCTGTCAGAGGTCCCAGCACATCGATGGGCCGGCAGGTCTTCCCGCCCGGCCCATCGATGGGACTGGTGTTCCAGGTTGGCGTTGCGGGGTGTCAGTCGCCGCCGTCGCTCTCGCCGCCGTCATGGCCGCCGTCATGGCCGCCGTCATGGCCGGAGTCGGAGCTGTCCTCGTTGTCGGAGCCGTTGTCGCCGGACTGGTGGTCGCCGGAGCCGGCCTGGTCCTGCTCGTCTGTGCTGTCGCCGGACTGGTGATCCGCCTCGGTGGACTGGTCGCCGGAGGACGCGTCCTCGGTCTCGGCCTGGTCGCCCTGCTCGGTGTCGCAGGTGTCCGAGGTCTCGTGGGCGGCGTCCTCGGTGTCCGCAGCCGGGTCGGCTGTCGGGTCCGTCACCGCGGCGTCGCAGGCGTCGTCGGAGGCATTGGCGGTCGAGCCGCCGGTGGCATCGGTGGCGTCGGCGTCCTCGTAGGCGGCCTCGAGGTCGTCGTCGGCCTCGTCCGCGGCGATGAGGCCGTCCTCAACGTCCTGCACCACGTCCAGGTTGCGCTGCGTGGTGGGCATGAGCGGGGCAGTGGAGGCCAGCACGGAGCTGGAGCCGATGGCGAGGAGGGCGATGACCGCGCAGACGGCGGCCTTCGTGCTGCGGGCGGTGCGGTTGCGGGACGTCATGGTGTGGGCTCCTGGATCGGGTGGGCCGCCGGTCTCCTCGCCGGCGTCTCTACCCCTACTGAGGACGGGCTCCCGTCCCGGGTTGCGCTCGTGGCGCAGCCGATGGTCCAGGTCGGCACCCGGACCTTCGGGCGGCGCCAGTCAGACGCCGGCCGCGGTTGGCCGCACTCACCCCCCGGCCATCTCCGCCTCGGCCACCTCGCAGATGCCCTGGGGGACGGGCTGGTTCGCCGCCGCCTTCTCCGCGTCCAGCTGCGCCTTGATCTCCGGGTAGGTGTCGCCGAGGCAGCACGAGCAGCTCTCGTACCAGCGGCGCATCCCCTCGTCGATCACCGGCAGCCCCTTCGGCGCCCCGGTCCCGGCCTCGGTCGCGTCCGCCGCGGCCTTCTCGGCGGCCTCGGCCCTGGCCAGGTACTCGCCAGGCTCCTCCACGAAGGCGCGCTTGCAGCCGGTGCGGCAGAAGGCGAAGGTCCTGCCCTCGAGCTCCAGCAGCAGGCCGGCAGCCTCCGCCTTGGCGACGTCCACGGTCATGCCGCAGACGGGGTCGATCAGCTTCTCGGGACGCTCGGCCTGCATGGGATCTCCTTGCTCGCGTTGCCTTGGACCGTGATCCGCGGAGTCTCGCCGTCCGCCCGCGTCATGGGGCGGGGCGCCGCAGGTGCTGCACCCCACGACACCATCGAGCGAGTCGCCGGGAGACTGACGCAATGGTGCGCCGATGGTGACCCATCGGCTCGGGCGCTGGGCTACTTGACCGTGACCTCGGCCTTCATGCCGGCCAGGTAGTGGCCGATGACATGGCAGCCCGCGAGCAGCGTTCCCGGCTCGGCGAACGTCATCGTGAGCTCCTTGGTCTGGCCCGCCTCGACGCCGATCGCAAACGGCTCGTCCATGGACATCGTCATGCCGCCGGCCTCCTTCATCTCCGCCTCGTGCTCGTCCTGGACCGCCTGGTCGCCAACGACGAACTCGTGGAGGACCGTGCCCTTGTTCGTCACCACGAAGGTCACCGGAACGCCGGCGGGGATGGTCATGGCGGCCGGCTCGATGCGCAGCTGGTCGGAGAGGGTGACCTCGATCCGCGTGGCGGCCGCCGAGGCGTCGGGCGAGGCCGGCGCCATGGACGCGGGAGCAGCCGTGGACGCGGGAGCAGCCGTGGCCGAGGGCGCCGGTGTCGCCGCTCCGCCTCCCGAGCAGGCGGCGGCGAGAACGGCGACGAGCAGGGCGGCGGGAAGGACGGACTGCATCGGGTGCTCCATTGACTGCATGAGGACGGCGAGCCACCAGCAGGACGCTCGTCGCCGTACGGTCCCCAGCATCAGCCGGTGGCTGCGCCGCCACCATGAAGCGGCGCCGAAGCCTTCCTCAAGAGATCGTCAAGCCCGCGCCGCGGCCCGCTGGCGGGATGACCCTGAGCGCCACCCCGAGACCCTGACGCCGAAGGTACTGGTCCCCACCAGTACTCCACCCCGAGCCGCGAATGGGTCAGCCCCCACCCCAAGTGGGGAATATGGCTGACAGTACTGTAGGAAAGTGTGAAGATAGCGTAGGACGTGGCGGACGGGCTGGACGATCAGGCCACCGCCAGGCAGGAGGCGGCGTCGGCGGCCACCTCGTCGCGGATGCGCTTGCGAGCGCGGCAGAGGCGGGCACGGAACGCCACCGGGGAGATGCCGGCGCGCAGCGCGATGGACGGCCCGTCCTCGCCCAGTCCCGTGGCGATCAGCACGTCCCGGTCCGCGGGCGAGAGCCGAACCAGCGCGCGCTCCAGGTGGTCCAGCCGCTCCTGCGCCAGGACCACCGTCTCCGCGGAGGCGGTCTCGTAGCCCGGGGAATCGGGCGTGTGCCGATCCGCGACGGCCGCGTGGCGCGCATGCGACACGAGCAGGTTGCCGGCGGCGTGGAACAGCCAGGCTCGCGGGTTGTCCACCACGATCCCGCCGCGAAGGGTTCGAAGCAGCCGGAGGAACGCCTCGTGGACCAGCTCCTCGGCGAGGTCTGCGTCGCGGGTCCGGGCGGTCATCCAGCGGACCACGGCGTCACGGTGGTCCGTGTAGGCGACGGTGAACGCGGCGTCCGTGTCGGCCTGGCGGACCGGCGCGAACCGGACACTCTCCGTGGGATCCACCGGGCACACGGTGACGGTGGGGACGGTGACGCCGGCGAAGATCGTCGAATCGAGCATTGGTCGGGCTCCCAGGGCTGTGCGCTTGCGATGGGAGAACCGTCCGCCTAAGGCGGGTGCTCGGGCATCGGTAGGGTGCCTAATCCTCCGGCCTGGCCACGCCTCGATTCTCTCACCTGCAGGCAAGAGGGCATTACCCCCGGTGGGGCTCTTGCGTGGGACCCATCGCCTGGCGCACGATCCCGGCAATGGCAGCGCAGGGAGGGACCGGGCCCGAACAGGGCACGCTGGTGGGACGCGACCAGGAACTCGCGATCCTGGCGGACGTGCTGGATTCGACGCGGGCCGGACGCCTGGAGATCGTCCTGGTGGAAGGCGAGGACGGCATCGGCAAGTCCGCCCTGGCCGCAGCCTTCGCGGCCCGTGCGCGGGCGCAGGGCGTGCGCGTGATGACGGGCGCCTGCCTGGACCTGGACACGGAGATCCCGTACCTGCCGTTCTCCGAGGGCCTCCGCGGCCTGCTGGGCGGGATGGCGGACGTGGACCGGGCGGCGCTGCTGGGTCCTGCGGCGGAGATCGTGGAGCCCATCCTCCATCCCGGGGTGCCGGAGCCCGTGGCGCCAACGCCCGTGGGCCCGGTGGGGCCGGGTGGCCAGGGCGGCACCATCGACATGGCGCGCCTGGAGCTCTTCGAGTCTCTCCTCCGCCTCGCCCAGCGCCTGGCGTCGCGCGGCCCGCTCCTCGTGGTGCTTGAGGACGTCCAGTGGCTGGACCACTCGTCCGCGGACCTGCTCGCGTTCCTGGCACGCAACCTCCGTGGCTCGCCGCTCATGGTCATGCTCACCGCGCGGCCCGGCGGGGCCGGCGGCGCAGAGGTGGGGGCGCTCGCGGCGGCGCTGGACCGGCACCTTCGCGTGGAGCGAATCGAGCTTGGGCCGCTGGCGGCCGCCGCCCTGGCAGAGCTGCTGGCGGTGCAGGCCGGGCCAGGACGGGCGCCCGATGCCGCGGAGACGCGCGAGATCGCCCGGCGCAGCGGCGGCAATCCGCTATTCGCGCTGGAGCTGCTGGCGTGGGCCCGTCGATCGTCGGCGGGGGCGCGCTCCGGGGCCTCGGCGGGCTCCTCGGCGGCGGGCGCCGGGACCGGCGGGACCTCCGCCACGCCGCCGCGCCTGCGCGACATGGTGGCCGCGCGCCTCGCAGATCTCCCGCACGATGCCCGCGGGATCCTCCGCCTCGCCTCCGCCGGTGGCCGCCTGGTGGACGACGACCTCCTCGCCGCCGCCACCGGCCTCCCCGCCGCCCAGGTGAGCGCCGGCATCCGTGCCGCGGTGGCGGAGGGCCTGCTGGTTCCCGCCGGATCGCCGGGCCGCGAGGGCTACGCGTTCCGCCACGATCTCGTCCGTGAGGCGGTGCACGCGGAGCTGCTCCCCGGGGAGCGGGCGCGGCTCCACGAGGCATACGCCCAGGCGCTGAGCGCGGGCGCCGGACAGGGCCGCGCGCGTCACGTGGACCACGGCGAGCTGGCGTACCACTGGGACGCGGCGGGGGCGCTGGACCGGGCGTACGCCGCGCACATCGACGCCGCGGAGGCCGCCCAGCGGATCTTCGCGTTCGACGCCGCCCACCGGCACTTCGAGCGGGCCCTGGAGCTCTGGCCGGAGGTCCCGGACGCGGACGATCTCTCCACGCTGGACCGGGTGGACCTGCGGCACGCTGCGGCCCAGGCGGCGGCGCTGGCCGGGGATCACGAGCGGGCCATCGAGCTGGAGCGCGACCTCCTGGGCGAGCTTGGGACCCGGGCCGCGGATGACGAGCGGGCGATGCCGGCTCGCGAGGTCCTGCGCCGCAGCCTCTGGGAGAACGG
>CAIYZX010000051.1 GCA_903930745.1 uncultured Chloroflexota bacterium
CCCGTGCCCGGAGGCGGACGCCCTCGGGCGTCATGCCGAGCGACAGGGCGGCGTGCCCGAAGTTGCCGGCGTGGGCCCGCAGGGCGGCGATCACCTCGGCGTCCTGCGCCTTCATGCCGTGCCGCCCGACACGCGGACGGAGGGGCGCCGCTGGCGGTGGTGTCGGCCTCTCGCGCTTCGCCTTCGCCTTCGCCGCCGTGGCCTCTGCGCCACGCTTGGACGAGACCGCGGCCTCATCGCGGGTCAGGCGGAACATCGCCGCCCTGGGTGTGACCACGGCCTCCGGCTGGACTGGCGCGTGGTGCTCGCACTCGATCCGCGCGCCCGTGGCGACGAGCCACAGACCGCCTCCGAGATCCTGCCTGGTCCCGGCAGACGCGCCCTCCACGCGTTCCCGCAGGCGGCAGACGACGGCATGGCCGCAGGTGCCGCACGGGATGGCCGCGGGGCTCTCCGTGGCTGTGGCGGGCGCAGGGGCGGTTGCCGCGAGGCTGCGCTGGTAGGCGGCATACGAGGCCGCGTTCTGCGAGCGCCACGGGCTGTTGGGGTTGGGCACCCTGCGTGCCGCGAGCTCGTCGGGCGTGGCCTTGCGGACCTCGACCGGCCCGGAGCCCGCGGTGTCCACGACGTCCGCCGTGGGGCCGAGGTCGGTGTCCGGCTTCCGGCCGACGGGGCGCCCGTTGGCGTCCAGGCCGGCGGGTGCGCCGCGCATCATGCTCATGCCGGGATCTCAAGCCCGAGCGTCATCACGTTGGACGCGCGGCCGATGTTCCGGCAGGCAGCCTCGAAGTACGAGCGCTTGAGCTCGCACCCGATGAAGCGGCGGCCGTTCTGCACGGCGACGTAGCCAGTTGTCCCGATGCCGCCGAACGGGTCCAGCACAAGGTCGCCTGGATTGCTCCAGAGCTTGATGCACCGGCGGACCGTCTCCAACTGGAGCGCCGCGATGTGCCGCTCGTCTCGATCGTCGCGGGCCTCTGCTGCGTTCAGGGTCGCCGACTCTCGAATGCCGTACCAGATTGGCCTCGCCCACTCGATCCAGTCATCGTTGCTGACCTCGTCCGAACGGATCGGCTCGGCGTTGTCTCCAGGCTTCCGAAAGACGAGGATGTAGTCGGCGAATGCCGGCCGGAGCCATGAGCGGTCGCGCTCCTTCTGGACGAAAAGGAGCCCCTTGGCCTTGGTGCGAATCGCCTGGGCCTGCGGATCCTTGTCGATCGTCACCTCGCCGTGGAAGACGAACCCTCCGGCGAGGAATGCCCGCACGACATCGCCGCGAAAGTCCTTGAGCCCGGTTGCGCCGTCATGCGCGACTGTGGTTGGCACCTGCTGGACGTGGCACGCCACGTTGCGGCCCGGCTTGGTGACGCGCATGAGCTCCGAGATCAGGTAGCCGAAGTGCCGGTGGAACTCGGCATCGTTTCGGCTGTTGCCCATGTCGCGCTCGGATGGGCTGTAGGTGAACAGCGACAGGAACGGAGGGCTGAACACGGACAGGTCGATGGCCGCGTCCGGGATCTCGCGGATGCGCTCAGTCGAGTCTCCGAGCATCATCGTCCACTCCGGGCGGGTCACCGTGGCTGTCTCGTAGACGAACCGGTCCTGCTCTTCGTCAAGTTCCTCGCGCTCGAATGCCGCGACGTGCTCGATCAAGCGCTCCTGCATGTGGCGCGCCTCCCTCTCCTTGCGCATGACGTTCTCGTAGATGGCCGCCTCGGCATCGGACAGCACGATCACGGCCTCCACCGGGTGCACTTGGCCGAAGCGCCAGCAGCGGCGGATGCTCTGGTAGTAGGACTCCCACGAGTCGGACAGGCCGACAAAAGCCATTCGGTGGGCGTTCTGGAAATTCATCCCGAAGCCGGCAATGGACGGCTTGGTGATGAGGACGCGATAGCGCCCGTCCTGGAATGCCTCGAGCGCCTCGGCCTTCTGCTCCGGTGTCTGTGACCCATCCACAAGCACTGCATCGGGGATCGCCGTAACCAGGGCGTCACCCTCGGCGTTGAGGCCGTGCCAGACGATCCACTGGTCCGTGCTCGCGTTGACCAGCTCAGCAGCGCGCGACACACGGCCGGCTGTGGTGATCCTCCGCACTGCCGCGCGGTCCGTCACGCCCTTCAGTCCGGCGAAGAAGAGCTGCCCGTCTGGCACGTAGTCGGCAGTGACGAACTCGGATCGGATGTCGAGACTTGGCAGGGCGAACCCGTCGTCGCTGTAGCCGAGATCAGACGGCCGACGTACGGCCATGCCCCACGACGCCAGCCACCGGAAGAACGCGCCCTCGGCGTGTCCTTTCAGACGCCACCCGTCCTTCTCTCCATCGCCCATCGAACCGTGGACGAAGAACGCGGACAGCATCTCGTGCTGTGCCATAACCCCCAGGAACTCAGCGTGGTTGCCGATCTCGCTGATGTCGTTTGGCGCCGGCGTGGCCGTGCAGCAGAGTCGGTATGGCGTATGCGCGAACATCTCCGTGAGCCGACGGCGGGTCTTGCCATCCAGCGCCTTGAGGATGCTTGACTCGTCCAGGACGACGGCCCCGTACTTCGCCGGGTCGAAGTGCTCCACCATCTCGTAGTTGGTGATGGAGATCCCGTCGAGGAGCTCGCCTCGTGTGTAGGTGACGGAGCCGCCGATCTTCGCGGCCTCACGCACCGTCTGCCTCGCAACAGACAGCGGCGCCACGATCAGCGTGCGCTCCGCTCCCACAAGGCGCGCCCACTCCACCTGCATGAAGGTCTTTCCCATGCCGGTGTCGGCGAACAGCGCCGCGCGTCCCTTGCGCACAGCCCAGCGCACGAGATCACGCTGGAACGGGAACAGGATCGGGTTGACCTCGGCCGGATTGATGTGCGGTCCGTGCGCCAGGACGGTGATCCGCTTCGACTCGAGAAAGTCCGTGTAGTTGACGGTCATCGCATCGGCCTCGCGTGCGCGGGCCGTGGGTTGCGGCG
>CAIYZX010000052.1 GCA_903930745.1 uncultured Chloroflexota bacterium
CAGGTCCCGCGATGTCCCCTGCCCAGTCTGTGGCACGCCGCTTCGGGCCGGCGATGACGGGCGTCTGCCCGAGCACTGGACTGCGCCCGCCGGCGATCCCCCGCCCGTGGTCCACCGCAACGACGACGCCTCCCCGGAGGAGGCCCGCGATGCCGGCTGCGTTGCCTGCGCCAGGTGTGACCACGAACCGGACGACCAGCGCTGCTTCGACTTCTGCTCCTCGCCATCGGCCGGCGCCTGGCTCCCGCTCGCCGCGGCCTGGGCCTGCGACAGCTGCGGCTGCCCGGTGGTCCGACGCGAGACCAAGCTCCCGCACACCGGCGCCTGGCCCCAGCCCTGACGGGGCGGGTGTTGCGTACAACACAACCAAACCTGCGAGCGGCGGGCGTGGACCACCCCAGGACGACCCCAGCGGCCCTGAACGGCAGCCGGAAACGCGGTTCCGTTGCGTGCAACACAACGAAGCCCGGCAACTCGACCTTCGGCGGCCCCGGTAACGCCTCGGGCGAGGCGAATCGGCAGCCCGGAGGCCGGGATCCGGCCCAATCTCCCGATTTCGTGGCGTTGTACGCAACACTCCGGCAGTACCGGACCCGTTACCCCACTTGGGTAGGTGCCGGGCCCACGCCATCGGCGGCACCATCACGGCCATGACATCCGAGGGGGATCGCGACCAGCCAACGGTTCCACATGTGACGGCGGCCCTCGGAATCCGGGGCGAGTACGGCGAGCCCTTTGCCTGGATGCGACCGAGCGGGCGGGAGCAGTGGACTCGGGACAAGGATGAGATGTCCCCGTGGAGCGCACGCCCGTTGTCCGCCCGCTCTGGCATCGACGTCCTCATCTCCGTTGCCGATCCGGAAGACGTCAGCATCGCCTTGGCCCACCTGCCGTCAGACGTCGTTGTTGACCTCTTGAAGGACCTGTCGCCCGCAACGTCGGTCCACCTCCTCGAGAGGGCGAGACGGAAGCGGATGGTGTCCCCGGCCGACGTGGTGGCAGCAGAGTGGCGACTGCTCCGCATCTTCGGCGCCGTCCTGGCCACCAACCGCCATTCCACCGTCCTGACGGAGATCGTCCAGCGCACAGACAACCCGGCGGATGTGGCTGCCATCGTGGCCTACGCAAGCGAGCGAGACCCGAGCGAGGCGCTGCACCTGGCCCGACACCTCCGACAGATGGAGGACCTCCTCGCCCTCCCGCCGGACGACCTTGGAGTCATCGCGAGTGAGGCCGACTCCATGGTGCTGGCGATGGCCCTGAAGCTGTCGTCTCCCGAGGTACGAACGGCATTCGAGCAGGTGGTCTCGCCACGCGTCTGGGCATCTCTCGCTGTGGAGATCGATGGACTCCGCCTGTCCCGGGGGCAGATCCGGCGCTCGGTGCGCGACGTGATGGAGCTCGTTGACCGGCTGGGGACGCAGGGGAGAATCGGTCTGCTGGCTGTCCCTGTCCCGCGCCCAGGCCTCAACGCCATGCTCGCCGATCCGCCCGATCCAGAGGACGATGACCATGACGACGGGCCTGTGGCGGTGGCGAGGACCATTCGAACCTGGCTGTCCGCTACCGATCCCATCGCCCGGGCGGCGGAGGAGGACGAACCCGATCCCAGGGTGATCGCCGGCACACTCGCCGCGATGCCGCCGGAGCAGCTCCGGACCGCCCTGGTTGGGGCGCCGGCCCCCGTGCTTCGTGCCCTGGGCCGGCTCCTGGACGAGGAGGCTCTGGGGAGGGTGGCGACCGTCCCCATGGCCGTGACCGGCATCTCCCAGGCGGAGATCGCTGCCGCCCGCCTCGCGGTTCTGCGGAAGATCGACGTCCACCGCAGGCCAATCGCGACGGTCGCCAATGTGCCCGGCGGCGTTGGGGTGGAGCGATCGCTGGTGGAAGCAGCCAAGCGCAGCGATCCGGAGATCGTGGCGAGACTCCTCGCGCTGGAGAGCCCGACTGCCTCCGCCGCCGTCCTGCGCGCGATGGGTCCGGCGGCTGCGACACCGGTCATCGTTGCGCTGGACGCGCTGCAGCCGGCCGCCCTGCCGGAGATCGCATCCGCCTGGGCGTTGGAGGTGGACGCCGCGGACCTCCGACTGGTCCTGGATCGGGCCCTCGGCACAGCGCGATCGGAGAGCATCCTCTTCGAGGCTCGCGCGTTCCCGCGGTGGCCGCGGGCACGGTTCGACTGGCTCGAATGGCACCTGGACCATGGTGACGCGGGTCGCCTGACCGACCTCCTGGGGGCACTCACCGCAGAGCAGGCAGCCGCTGTCATTGGCGGCCTTCCGCCTGGGGTCGCGGCCCGGGTTCATGCCCTACTGCCGGCGCACATGCGGTCGGCTGTGCTCTCCGCCCTCCTGGCGGGCGGCCAGCTGGATGCCCGGGTTGACGATCGGATCCGAACGCGGTGGATCGAGGTGTTGTGGCCGGGGCGCACGGAAGCGTGGCACGACTACGGAGGCACGGCCGCGACCGCAAGGTTCCTCCAGGGCCTGGACGCCGGTGCCTGTCCGGCGGAGCCGTTCGAGACGCTCGAAGCGCGTGACCCTGCGGCGATGACGGAGCTGCTGCACGCGTTGGTCACCGTGGAATCGCTGGCGAAGCTGGACAGGACGGAGCTGGAAGCCGTCCTGGAGCGCGCGGATCCCCCGGACATCGCATGGGTCCTCCAGCAGCTCAACCAAGACTCGCGCGCGGCATACATGGCGGCCCTGCGCCCAGGGCGAAGGCGGAAGGTTGGCGATGTGACAGGGGTGCGCAGGTCTCAGTTTTGGGAGGATGATGCTGCATCGCGCTTGCTGGGCACCGCGTGGGCGATGGTGGACAGGGGTCTGCTGGACCGCGACAGGCTGCTGGCAACCGCGTGGAGGCCCTGGGTGCAGACGGCGGAGACGGACGTTGCCGAGTCGCCCGATCCCACCGCTGGGCCGGAAGCCGACGACGGGGCCGGTGGCGAGGCGGTAGAGCCCCAGCCCTGACGCGGCGGGTGTGGCGTACAGCGCCACGAAACCCGCAACCGGCGGACCAGAACGACCCGGGAGGCCCCAAACGGCGGCTTGATCCGTGGTTCCGTCGCGTACAACACGACGAAACCCGGCAACTGGACCTCCGGTGGCACCCGTGGTGCCTCGGGCGAGGCGAATCGCCAGCCCGGAAGCCCGGATTCGGCCTGATCTCCCGATTTCGTGGCGTTGTACGCGACACCCCGGCAGCACCGCACCCGTTACAGTCCAAGGACCATGCCTGCATTCGACCACGACGCCCTCAGCGGCGCCTTCGACTTCGCCCGCCGCCGCGTAGAGGCCGGCGAGATCCCGTTCACCGTGCTCGCGGTTGGCGGCGCCCAGGGCGAGGTCCGCACGGACGCCTACTGGCCGGCCAATGGCACCGACAACCCCGGCGCCGGCGCCGTCTGCCTCCTGGCCTCGATCACCAAGCCCATCTTCGGGAC